>JAYRVN010000412.1:0-8843 GCA_041918535.1 Chloroflexota bacterium | reverse complement strand
CGCCGCCGAATGGCTGGCCGACCTATCCGACGGCTATGTTGATTTCGGCGACCTGCACGGCAAATTGCCCGGCCCGGTGGTCGTGCGCGTGACGACCGCCCCCCGCCCGGTTCCCAACCGCGACACCCCGGCCGTGACGGCGGGCAAACCCTTCTTCATCGGTCAGGCGGCCTATCCCGATTCGGCCGAATTGCCTCCCTTCACCTGGACTGAGCCGGCCGAAATGCCCTTACGCCGCACCAGCCTGCACGCCGCCCATGTCGCGCTAGGGGCCAAAATGGTGCCCTTCGGCGGCTGGGACATGCCGGTCTGGTATACGTCCGTCAGCGAAGAACATGCGGCTGTGCGCCAGACGGCGGGTTTGTTTGACGTGAGCCACATGGGCGTGTTTGAAGTCAGCGGGCCATATTCGGCCGAATTCTTGCATCTCGTCACCAGCAACGATGTCTATATGCTGGATGTCGGCCGTTCCCATTACACCTATCTGCTGGATGCCGACGGGCAGGTCATTGACGATCTGCTCATCTACCGCCTGGCGGCCGAGACTTTTATGCTCGTGGTCAATGCCAGCAACAACGACAAAGATTGGGCCTGGCTGAATGCCATCAACGACGGTCAGGTGCGCCTGGATAACGACCGTCCCTGGGCTGCCATCCAACATCCCGTGCGGCTGCGCGATCTGCGCGATCCGCAGTGGGGCGATGAGTGTCGGGTAGACATCGCCTTGCAAGGCCCGCGCAGCACCGACATTCTGCTGGCTTTAGGCGGGGACGCCGCGTTGGCGGCGCGCATCAAGAAGTTGCCCTGGGCCGGCCTGACGCAAGGGCGTTTGGGCGGATTCGATCTGGTCATTTCGCGCACCGGCTATACGGGCGAGCGGACGGCCTACGAGCTGTTTGTCCATCCCCAACAAGCGCCGGCTTTCTGGGCGGCCTTGCTGGCGGCCGGCCAGGCGCTGGGCTTGAAGCCGTGTGGTCTGGCGGCGCGCGACAGCACGCGCACGGAGGCGGGCTTGCCGCTCTATGGGCATGAACTGGCAGGGCATTTCGAGATTAGCCCGAACGAGGCGGGGTTTGTCGGCTATTTGAAGTTGTGGAAACCCTTCTTTATCGGCCGAAAAGCCTACCTGGCGCGCTTCCTCCACCAAGAACGCACCCTCGTGCGCTTCCGCATGAACGAAAAAGGCGTGCGCCGTCCCGAAACCGGCGACCCTATCCTGGACAAGCGCGGCAAGATTGTAGGGTTGGTGACCAGTTGCGCCATTGATAGCGAAGGCTACCTGCTTGGTCTGGCCATTGTGCCCAATGATCTAAAGAAAGAAGGCACAACCTTACCCATCTACCAATTGGGCGGCGGCGCGCGCAATCTGCAACTGCCCAAAGCTATCCAGTTGGGTGCGCGCCTGCCCGCGCCGGACATGGCGACCGTGCTGACGCGCTTCCCTGAGTGACAACCGTTACCCGGCTGTTACAGCGTACAATCAATAACGCATGACTACGCCACCGGCTTACCTGAACTACTTCACCGACGAACACCACATGCTGCGACAGAGCGTCCGCCGCTTTGTGGAGCGGGAGATTGCGCCCTTTATCCAGGCCTGGGAAGAGGCCGGCGCTTTCCCCCGCGAGCTCTATCGGCGCATGGCGGAGCTGGGATTGACGGGCATTGGCTACCCGGAAGCCTATGGCGGTGTCCCCGGCGACATTTTTGCTCAGATCACGGCGTGGGAAGAGTTGATGCGGGCGGGCTCCGGCGGATTGGTGGCCGGTCTAGGCTCGCTGCATATCGCGATTCCGCCTATCCTGGCCTTGGGCACGGAGGCGCAGAAGGCGCGTTGGGTGCGGCCGGCGCTGGCGGGCGAGCGCATTGCCGCGTTGGCCGTGACGGAGCCGGGCGGCGGTTCCGACGTGGCGAATCTGCGCACCACGGCCGTACGCGAGGGGGATGTTTATCGGGTGAATGGCAGCAAGACGTTTATCACCAGCGGTTGTCGGGCAGAGCAGCTCACTTGCGCCGTGCGCACGGGCGCGCCGGGCGTAGGCGGCATCAGTCTGCTGGTAATCGAGGCGGACACGCCCGGCTACAGCGCGTCACAGCCTTTGCCCAAGATGGGCTGGTGGGCCTCGGACACGGCGCAGCTTTTCTTTGAGGATTGCCGCGTGCCGGTGGAGAATTTGATCGGGCCGGAGAATATGGGTTTCTACGCCCTGATGGTCAATTTCCAGCGGGAGCGTCTGCAATTGGCGGTGATGGCGAACATGACGGCACAATTGGCTCTGGAAGCGGCGTTGGCTTATGTGAAAGAGAGGGAGGCTTTCGGCCGAACCCTGGCCGGTTTTCAAGTCATTCGTCACAAAATCGTGGATATGGCTACCCTGGTCGAGGTTAGCCGCGAATTCACCTATCGCGTGGCCGCCAAAATGAACGCCGGCCTTGACCAGACGACTGAAATCTCGATGGCGAAGAACTTCTCCACCGACACCAGCGACAAAGTAACCTACGAGGCCGTGCAGATTTTCGGCGGTTATGGGTATATGCGCGAGTATCTGGTGGAACGGCTTTACCGCGATAACCGCCTGCTTTCCATCGGCGGCGGCACGCGGGAAATCATGAAAGAAATCATCGCCCGGCGGCTCCTCGGATGATGTTCACAGACGGGGCAACCAGGCGTGGCCTGTTGACAGCCGCCACCCCAACAGGTACGATCGCATTAGCGTCATCTTGACGCCAACACTGAGACAGGAGTTGCTGCTGCGATGATCCCTTTGCGTGATGCCAACCCAACCCGGCGGTTGCCGATGGTGACGCTGTTGTTGATCGCGGCGAACGGGCTGGTATTTCTTTATGAGCTGATGATGCAAGGGCAGGGACAACTTCAGCTTTTCCTGCAACAGTGGGCTTTGACGCCGGCGAGGTTGTTGGGGGATTTTTCGGCCGAATCCATCACCCTTCTCACCGCCATGTTTCTACACGGCGGCTGGATGCACCTCATCGGCAACATGCTCTACCTGTGGATTTTTGGCGATAATATTGAAGACCAACTCGGCCCGGTGCGGTTCCTGATCTTCTACTTGGTTTGCGGCTTGGGGGCCGCCGCCGCACAGATCGCCATTGATCCCACCTCGTCGGTGCCGATGCTCGGCGCCAGCGGCGCTATTGCCGGCGTATTGGGTGGTTATCTCATTCTATTCCCACGCGCGCGTGTGCTGACGCTGGTTCCGCTGATCCTCTTTTATCGCCTGATTGAAGTGCCGGCGGTACTGGTGTTGGGTTTTTGGTTTGTGTTGCAACTGCTCAACGGCGCCGCGGCGCTGGCGACGGTGCAAATGCAAACGGGCGGCGAGGCGTTCTACGCCCATATCGGCGGTTTCGTCGCCGGGCTGGTCTTGATCAAGTTGTTTAGCCGTTGAAAAAAGGTTTTGCCGGCGCGCGGTTAGCTTAACCGGCCCGGACAAGATGATCATCCGCCAGGAGGCACTGATGAGTAGAGAGATTTTAACCTGGAGTGACGTAGATAAACTGATTGACTACCTGGTTCCGCAAATTCATGGCCGCTTCGACTCCATGGTAATTATTACCCGTGGAGGCATTATTCCGGGCGGCATGTTAGCCCAGGCCCTGGGCATCACCTATATTCTAACGGCCTCGGTGCGCTTTCCGGCCGATTTTCCCGGCTTGCCCGTGCGCCCGGAAGATCGTTTTGCCTTGCCCGACTTCATTCAATTCCCCGCCGACGAACTGCTAACCGACCGGCGCATCCTGGTTGTGGATGATGTCTGGACGCGCGGACGTAACATGGTGACGGTGGCCGGCCGCATTGATGCCGCGGGCGGCATTCCTGAAACGTGTGTCCTGCATTACAAACCGGCCGTCTCGCTCTATCCCGGCCATACCCCGACTTACTACGCGGCGGTGACGAACAACTACATCGTTTACCCCTGGGAGCTTGACCGCAACATCAAGTTTGAAAGCTCGGGTATCTGGAATTAGGGCGGCGCGCCGCCCACCCGTGGCCTGCCGGCTGTTCCTGGCGCGCGGGTAGGGAGGGTCTAGCCGTTTTATGAGGGCGTGCATCAGGCCGGCCATTTGAGTTGACGGCTTGCGCCTGTTTTGCTACCATTTCCAGCGTGGATATGTCCATGGGGCCGGTGAGAATCGGGTCCCTGGCGGCAGAGGCCGTCGAACCGCGTCAGGGCCGGAAGGCAGCAGCGCTAAGGCGCTTCCTCTGGGTGACCAGGAAAACCTGGTTGTCATCGGCCCCCTGGACATATCCCATTCGGGTGAGTTATTATCGCTGGGTTGGGGGCGGTAGCATAACATCCGGCGTGGGGCCGGACAAAACGGAAGCGGCCGCTTCAAACGTATGAGCCTCACTTTCCTTTTCTTTGCATGAAAACGTTGTTGGGCAAGCATTTTCCCTGGTGGCTCAGCGCCGGCCTGGCCTGTTTGCTGTTGCTGGCGGGCGGCTATGTGCTGGCGCAAGATGAATATGCCGTCTATGTGGACCAGGATCAATTAACTGTGCGTGGGCGTTATGACACGGTGGCGCAGGTGTTGGCGGCCGGCGATGTGGTTTGGGAAGAAGGCGATATCGTTATCCCGGCCCCCGATGCCCTCATCCAGCCGGACACGGCCATTCAAGTGCGTCGAGCCAAGACAGTGACGGTGCGCACCGAGAGCGATAGCCGGGTGTTCCGCACCCATCAGAATAGCCTGGGGGCGTTCTTACGCGATCAGGGGATTCAAGTAGAGCGTACCGATCAGGTGACGGTGGATGGCCGGGCGCTGTCGTGGCGGGAGGTGGAGAGTGAGCCGGTGCCGCAAGTGGTGGAAATCGGCCGATTCCACACCGTCACCATTCACGACAACGGCCGGCAAACTGTTTTGCGCACCCCGGCCCAAACGGTCGGTCAGGTATTGCAAACCGCCAATATCACCCTCTATGCCACCGACGGCATCGAACCGGCCGCCGGGGCCTGGGTCACGCCGGACATGCACATCACCATCCGGCGCTCCAACCCCCTCACCATCTATGTGGATGGACGAGTCATCCAAACCCGCAGCTATCACACCAACCCGCTGGATGTCTTGGCCGAAGCCGGCATCGGCCTGGTGGGCTACGACTACACCCGGCCCGGCCCGGAAACCACGCTCCAGGCCCGCAGCAGCATCGAGGTCATCCGCGTCACTGAGGATTTTCGCCTACAAGATAATCCCGTGCCTTTCGAAACCTTGTGGCAAAGTACCGATAGCCTGGAAATTGACACGACCGGTCTCCTACAAGCTGGAGAGCCCGGCATCCAACGGCAACGCATCCGCGTGCGCTATGAGAACGGCGTCGAAGCCGGCCAGACGGTTGACGGCGAGTGGTTAGCCAAGCCGCCGACGCCGGCGATTATGGGCTATGGAACTCAAATCGTCGTCCGCAGCCTGAATACCGAAGAGGGGGTTGCCGAGTATTGGCGCAAAGTGCGTATGCGCGTCACCTCCTACACCGCCGCCTCCTCCGGTCGCCCGCCGGATGACCCCGACTATGGCCGCACTGCCAGCGGTTATATGGCAACAAAAGGCATCGTGGCGGTTGATCCCGGCGTTGTGCCCTTTCGCAGCTATGTCTATGTGCCGGGTTATGGCAGGGCTTTTGTCGGCGACACCGGCGGCGGCGTGAAAGGGCGTTGGATTGACCTGGGCTATGATGAAGACAACTTCGTGTCGTGGTCCGGTTATGTGGACGTGTATTACCTCACTCCGATCCCCGATCCGGCCAAGATCAACTACCGTATCCCCACCTGGTTACCCTGAGGCGCGACAGCCGGCATGACGACGGAACATCCCAAGGCCATTTTGGATCGCTTCGGTTTGCAACCGAAAAAGAGCCTGGGGCAAAATTTCCTCTTTGACGACCAGATTTTGGCGCAAATTACGGTGGCGGCCGAGCTAACGCCGGACGATGAGGTTTTGGAGATCGGGCCCGGCCTGGGCTCGCTCACCCGCCATCTGGCCCAGGCGGCCCGGCGGGTGGTGGCGGTAGAATTGGATGACCGCCTCTTGCCACTGCTCCACCGCGAATTGGCCCTTTACCCCCAGGTAGAGATTGTGCATGGCGACATCCTGACGCAAGACCCCGGCCAACTGTTTCCCGATCGAGCTTATAAAGTGGTGGCTAATGTTCCCTATTACATCACGGCGGCTATTTTGCGCCATGTGTTAAGCGGGCCTGTTAAGCCAGTCTTGCTGGTGATGACGGTGCAGAAGGAAGTGGCTCAGCGCCTGCTGGCAGAGCCGGACGAGATGAGTTTGTTGGCGGTGTCGGTGCAGTTTTATGGTCGGCCGACGTTGGTGGGGACAATCCGGGCCGGGGCGTTTTGGCCGCGGCCGGAGGTTGATTCGGCGATTGTCCGGGTGGATTTACGCCGCCGCGATGTGATATCGGCCGATGAGGCGACGTTTTTTCGGGTGGTGCGCGCCGGGTTCAGCCAGAAGCGCAAGCAATTGAAGAACAATCTGCGCGGGTTGGGATTTTCGGCCGAATCCCTCTCTCAAGCCCTGTCCCAAGCCGGCGTGGATGGCCGCCGCCGCGCCGAAACCCTCAGCCTCACCGAATGGGCCAACCTGACCGCCCAACTTCTCGCCGCCGCTGCGCCTGTCTCGCCGCCCTAGCCCGTTCCCCGCAGCCAGGGACGCGCCATTATTCGCTCAACTGCACGCTCTGCAACAACCGCTCTAAAACCGCGCTATAAGCGTTGTCACTTGTGCCATCCACCGTCATGATCACCGCCAGACTGCGGGAATTTGTCAGAGCAGCCATCACTACCACCCCATTAGCCTCATCAAGGTTGCCTTTCAGCGTCACGCGGGCGGCCGGCTGACCCTGGATCGTGGTAGTCGTCAGCGGTTGGAGTGTTTCCAGGCCATTGTCGGCGCCCCCATTGTCGGAGAAAGCATCCGTGAACATTTGCAGAAAAGCCAACGGCTCGTCCAACCCCGTCCCGATAAAATCAGCCGCCGGGGTGATGAAGACCTGTGCGCCGACATCCGCCTTGGGATGATCCAGGCTCAGGCTATCGGCGCCGTCTAGCGTCACAGTCCAATCGTCGGGCATTTCCAGCGTGACGCCTATTTCGTCATTGGAATAGGTTTTCCAGGTAATAGCGTTTGGGTCGCTGTCGGCGCGCCGGCCGCAAGCAGCCAGAATGAGAACAAGGCTCAAGGCGATAACAACGCTTCGCCCATAGGTGCGTGACATACTTTACTCTCCTATGCCGCTAATCAAGGCATGACGCCTGGGAAATCAGGCGTTTGCATCTTCCAGGTTTAATAGTCGGCGTACTGGACGGGTGTCCAGGTTGGGTAATTGCTGTTCGACCAACGTTATCAATTCGCCGAGATAAATTTCCAGCCCGGCGACGGCTTCCTGCGGGTTAACGGCGAAAAGGTGGGTCAGGCGTTCGGCCGAATCGGGCGGGCAGATCGGCAGCTCATTCACCCAATGCCCCAGCCATTTCAACGTCTCGGTCGGCAAGTACCGGTGATTCAGCCCGGCCAGGGCCGCCACGCTGTGTTGTAACAATCCGTTCAGCGCCACAGAAAAGGACGGCCACGCCTGACGCGCCAGACTTTGTTCGCTCAGTTGCCACAGCGCAGAAATGTCCAGCGCCTCTGCTACCGCCCGCTCCGCCAAATCGGCCGGGTAGACCGCTAAACGCTCCCGAATCGGCCGATAAAGCGCCTCGCCGGATAACACATGCGCCGTGAGGAACCCGGCCAATCGGCATTGCGTGGCCGCAATCGGCCGCAATTGTTCCGTCACTTCCGCCGCCGCGCGCTCCCATTGAGCCAGGGTAACATGTTCCACATCCACCCGCAAATGTCCCAGCGTATACTGCTCCAAAAAAGCGCGCCCTTCCCAAACCCATTGCTCAGCCAACCGGTCGCCCGTCACCGCTTTCAACCCCGCCGCGCGCGTCAACGCAGCTACATCTAGCGTTGCCCCGCCCCAATACACAAAAAGGTCCATGTCTGAGTAAGCGTCGGCCGTTCCTTGCGCCATTGAGCCGCCAAGCAAGACCATGACCACATCCGGTCGGCTGGTGTAGAATTGAGCGAGATACTGGGCCAGCCCCAATCGCCATTGTTCCGCCGGTTTCACCCTATTACCTCCAGGTCTGAACGGCCTCCAGGCCGGCATGACGCAAATAACGCCGCACCGATTCGGCCGGGCTGATCTCGCCGGCCAACACCTGGCGCTGATATTGGCGGGCCCACCAGCCGGCATGCGGCTGGGCTTGTCGCCACTCGGCATATAGGAGCGTCGCCACAACGCCGCCCTCAGTTAGATAACCGGATGTACGGAACTCGCCGTCCACTTGCTCCCTGGCGTAGGGCAGACGCACCAGATGGGTTTGCCAGCCGCCCGCTCGCCATTCCAATTGCGCGTAACCGGTGCGCGTGTCGCCGTCCAGTGGGCAACCTACCGACCCACTATTGACAATCAAAGTGTGATCGAGTTGGAGGGTGAAAAAGTGGTGGGTGTGGCTGGTGATGAAGAGCGGCGGCGCCGGGGCGATTTGATGCCGCATCTCTGCCGCTGCGGTTGACAGGTAGATGCCGTCGCGCGTGCCGCGCATGGAGGCGTGTGTCGCGCGCACCTCGCGGCCATCCGGCCCTGATAGCGTGACCAAAGCCCGCATTTTCTTGAGTCCGGCCACGGCGCCGGCCAGCTGTTGATAAGTCCAGTAGGAGGATTGATAAAGCTCAGCTTCGACATCGCTGAGTTGGCGGTCTTCTTCCCAGGCCAGCACATACTCTTCGTGGTTGCCGATTGTCCCGCGCCAGCCCGCCTG
>JAYRVN010000411.1:0-3406 GCA_041918535.1 Chloroflexota bacterium | reverse complement strand
TCCCCGGTCTGGCTGGGCATGAGCAGCAAGCGGCCTGTGGCCAGTTCATAGAGCTGGATTTCCTGGCGGTCGGGGGCCACAAAGCTGATCCAGCGGCCATCCGGTGAAAACCTCGCCCCCAGACTTTGATAGGCCGGATCGTCGAAGAGCGGCACGGCCTGGCCGGTGGCGGCATCGGCCCACCACAAGACTGAGGGGCCGGCTGACGTGTCTGTTGGCGTCAGCGGGCGGCGCTCATACACCAGGCGTTGACTGTCCGGCGACCAGACGCTGTTGTGACACAAGGCGTCGGGGCAAGCCACAAACAGTTCCGCCTCGCCTTGAGGAAGGCGGAGTTGCCAGAGGTCGCTGCCGCCGTCAGGGCGTTGGCGGCTGTAGACGATGGCGCTGCCGCCAGGGGCGGGCGCGTAGTCCAGGATACGGGCGGTTTCGTGGGTGAGTTGCGTGGTGGTGAGAGATTCGGCCGAATAGACGAACAGTTGCATCTGCCCGGAGGCGTCCCAGCCGACATAGGCGAGCCGCAGCTCGCGCCCGGGCGACGCGGGGCGCTCTCGACAGCCGGCCGCCAGGCCCAACACAGCCGGCATCACCATCAGCCAGAGCCTTAGCCAAACCTGGCGGCGCGACGCACCGGATTGCATAACCGACGGACTCCCTTATCGGCCGACAAACCGCTGCCTGTGGCTTGTTCGGCCGAAATGTGCTAAAAGTAATAGCGCAATCGCGGCTATTCACCGCTTACGCTTATTCCCGGCCGCTCTCCTTGATCGATCTACGAGCGGCCCAATCAGGTGGCTATGTTACGCTGGTTACCCGCATTCCTCAAAGCGCCGCTCACCCTGCTTCTCCTCTTGCTGAACACCCTCTTATGGTGTCTGCCCCTATATGGCGTGGCCCTGGCCAAACTCTTGTTCCCGTTGCCCGGTTGGCGGCGCGCCTGCACCCAAATTGTCTTGCGCCTGGCCGAAGGTTGGGCGGCCACGGCGGCTCTCATTTATCACCACACCCAAAAGACCCGCTGGCGGATTACCGGTTTAGAAAGCCTCAGCCACGATAAATCCTATCTGGTGATCGCCAACCATATCTCAACCGTTGATGTCCTGGTTTTGCAACGTGTGTTCAACCGGCGCATCCCATTTCTGAAGTTCTTCGCCAAGCGCGAATTGCTCTGGTTCCCCTTGTTGGGGCTGGCCTGGTGGGCGCTGGACATTCCGTTTGTGCGGCGTTATAGTCAGGCAGAACAGACCCGCAACCCTGCCTTACGCGGGCAGGATTTGATCATGGCCCGTCAATGGTGCGAGCGCTACAGGGGCACGCCGACCGCCATTGCCAGTTATCCGGAAGGCACACGCTTCACACCCGCCAAGCACACCCAACAAGCTTCGCCCTATCGCCATCTGTTGCGCCCCAAGGCGGGTGGGATGGCTTTTGTTTTGGGCGTCATGGGCGATCAACTGGACTTATGGTTGGATGTGACGGTGGTATTCCCGGATGGACGCACGAGCTTCTGGGATTTTATAGCCGGGCGCATCACGGAGATTGTGGTGCACGTTGAGGCGTGGCCTGTTCCCGGCGAGTTTGTGGGGCGGGATTATGTGAACGATGCCGCTTACCGCGAAGCGATCCAAACCTGGACGCGGGAATTGTGGGAGAAGAAGGACAATCTGATCGAACGACTGCTCACGCCATCCGCCTGAGATTGTCCGGCGTGGGCGGCAGCCGAAGGGAAAAAGACCTTCCCGCTCCGGATAGAGCGGGAAGGTCTTGGGTTATAGATGTTGCCGCTTTAGGGTGTGCAACTCGGCCACTGGTAGGATTGCACCCAGGTAGACCAGTAAACTTCCCGGTTAGGGTCGGGCGGATTTTGGTTGCCGGCGTATTCGCCGATGTACCACAGGGTGCGCCCGTTGGGGTCAATGACCAGTTGCGTGTAGTCGCCCCAGCGATGAGGGGGAACATCGGCCGAAATTTCTGACACATACGCCCGCTCGCCCGCCTTCGCCTGCGCCTCGCCCTTCAACTGTCCTAGCGGATCATTCACTTCACGCCCCGCCATAAACACACTGGGATACATCGCGGCGCTGGTCTTGGTATAACCCAGCGCCATATTGCCGCAACGATCCACCGCCAGGCTGGGAAAACTGCGGAACTCATTGTTGCCGGCAAATGTGCCCTGCTGTACCAGAGCGGTCGCGGCGCCGTTGACGTCGATCTGATACCAGCGCACGCACATGACATTGCCCGAACCGGGGTTACAGGTGGTATGGTGGGCCACCCACACATCGCCGGCGCGATATTCCGCATCCAGCGCGCGCGTGTCGTTGGCCGTCAAATTGTTGCCGCCCAATTGCGGTTGCTCCACCGGCGGCCGATAGACATCCACAGTCAGCGTCTTGACGGTGGTCACCGTCGGGCTGCTGAACGGGTTGTTGAAGGCATAGACGCGCAGACTGCTGTCGCTGCATGAGCCGCCTGGGCAAATAGCTCGAATCTTGGAGGCTACAAAATAGTGCGACTCGTTGGGATTCGTGGGCCAACCACCGGTGCTGTAGCCATGCAAATCCACCGGCTCCATGGTCAAGTAGAAACTCCGCAGGATAGCCACCGGGCCACCCACCGAGACCGGCACGCGGCTGTAGATTGTGGGGTTGCCGGCGTAGAGATTGCTCTTCAGGATGGCAAAAGCATACATCTGAATCTTGCCGGTGAGCACGTTAAACATGTTGGCGCTGGCATAGATGGCTTGCTGACCTGTGCCGATGTGCGGGAAATCGGCAAAATAATCCGTCCCGCCGCCGGGGTTGGCGTCTACCGAGTAGAGATACCAGCCCTGAGTGGGGTCGCCGGTTTGGGAGACGGCCAGGCAAAGGTAGCCGTTCATGCCGGGCAGTAGCGCGTCGGGGGGCGCAAAGTTGGCGGTGATGCCCAGGATGAAGCGATCGGCCGATTCATCGTAGGTTGAGAAGGGGTCGAAAAGCAATTGCTCGGTCAACGGGCCCGGCCCGCATAATGTACCGCCCTGTCCATCCGACCACAAGTCGGTGTAACGGATCGGCCCGGCCAGGAGAGCGCCGCTCTTGCTATAAACGGCGAAGCTAGTGTTGACGCCCACGACGATGTGGTTAGGGCCGACCATCATATCGGGGTCAGGCGGGACGCCGGCCAACGACTGTTCAAAGTTAATGGCCGGAAAGCTGACGCCTTGCAGGAGCGGCGCCATGGCCTCGCCTGCCGGCGCAGCCAATTGGATGGGATAATTATCCGGCCCCGCTTGCGCTGAAATGGCCGCCAGGCGTTGTTGCGCGGCTTCGTTGTCAAACCATTCCAGGTTCAGGCGTTCATCGGCCTGACGCCAACGCGCTTCCGCCCCCAGGCCGGCCGGCACAGCGCGCAGTTGTCGGACAAC
>JAYRVN010000410.1:0-2235 GCA_041918535.1 Chloroflexota bacterium | reverse complement strand
ACGCCGGTCAGGGCTGTGCAGCCGCTGCTGAAGGCGCGCAATATCAGGAAAAGGGTGAGGGGCGTGGCGACATGGGTGATGGATTCGACGCCCTCAACCACACCGAGGGTGCCGGTGGCCCAACGCACCAGGCCTATACCCAGGGTGAGGTAAGCCATGCCGAGGAAGAAATAGGTGGGCACGGAAAAAATGTTGCTGCTTTCCTTCACGCCGCGTAGGTTAATGATCATCATGATGCCAACAAGCGCCAGAGCTATGACGATGCGCTCGGGATAAAGTCCGGGGAAAGCGGAGACGATCTGCGCAACGCCGGAGGAGATGGAGACGGCCACGGTGAGAATATAGTCCGTCAGCAGGGCCGCTCCGGCTATTTGGGCGGCCAGCTCGCCGAGATTGTCCCGCGCAACAATGTAGGCGCCGCCGCCGTTGGGGTAGGCAAAGATAGTCTGGCGGTAGGAGATGGTGAGGATGATCAGCAGTCCGGAAATAGCCAGAGCGATGGGCAGGGAGATGTAGAAATAAGCGGCGCCGGCAATGGCCAGAATGATGAGGATTTCTTCGGTGGCGTAGGCAACCGAGGAAAGGGCATCCGAGGCAAAGACGGCCAGGGCCGGGATTTTGCCGATGGCCTGGTGGGGCGCTGCTGCCGTTTCCAGGGGTTCGCCAAAGAGGATCTGTGAAAACGGTCGCCGTGAGGCTTGGGTAGTCATGGTATCTTCCTAGTGATGATTGTACGCATTAGTCGCAGTGTGGGGCGCGTGGTTCGGCCGAATCTCCATGAATTTGGGTCGTAACGGGGACGAAACCGAGAGGTCACCTTTCGCGCGTATTGCACACCCGCCTGATTATAACGCAGATGGTCTTCAGAGGGTAAATTCCCCCCCGCACTTTGTCGCCGCGACGTTTTCCCCATACAATACCGGCAATTGATGAGGCAATAGGAAGCGTGTGATGAAAAGACAAGCATCGGCGACGTGGGTAGCTCGATTCGGCCGATTCCTGGCCCTTAACTTGTTGCTCGGAGCGATCTTTCTGGCGCTTGTGGCTGCGCCCAAGGCGGCCGGCGCGCCCGGCCGCGTCCCCGCGCGCGCCGCTGTGCGCGTCTCCACCACGCTGGTGATCAATGAGATTGATTATGACCAGAGCGGAGTGGATTCGGCCGAATTTGTTGAAATCAAAAATGTGGGCGCGATTCCGCTCGATCTGAGTCTCTACACTTTGCAACTGGTCAATGGCAATACGGGGGGCGCGGTCGTTTACCAGACCATTCCGTTGCCTGCCACGGTGTTGGCGGCCGGCGGCTATTTCGTCATCTGCGCCAATGCAGTTACCGTCACGCCCTGCGATCTGGACGTGAATCCCAATACGGATTGGGTGCAAAACGGCGCGCCGGATGCTGTGGCTGTCATGTTGGGCGATGTCGTGGTGGATACGGTCAGCTACGAGGGCAATACGGGCGCGCCTTACACGGAAGGTTCGGGCCTGGGTCTGGAAGACCTGTCCGGTGTGGCGTTGGCGGGGATTGCCCGCTTCCCGGATGGCGTGGACAGCGATCAGAACAATGTGGACCTGGGCCTGCATTGCATCACGCCCGGCGCGGCTAACGTGGCGGACAACAGCAATTGCGGCGGCGGCGTGACGCCGACGCCCTCGCTGACGCCATCGCCGACGGCGACCCCGCCTTTGACGCCGACCATCACGGCTACGCCTGGGCCGGCCGGTCAGTTGGTGATCAATGAAGTGGATTATGACCAGGCGGGGGTGGATTCGGCCGCATTGATCGCCTTGCACAGCTGGTTGCCGAATGACTCGGCCTCCGCTGACGCGGCATCGGTTCGCAGTAGTAGTAATTCGTCGTCGCGTACCCGGCCGATCTGCGCGTGTTCTCCGCTCAGGCTGCGCACATTGCTGCACATCTGTTTCAGCGCCTGGTTGGCAAAATCCACGCCGTATCGCTGTTGCAGCGATGGATACTGATCCAGGCTGACAGATGCAATCAGCAGCGGTCGCGGTGTCTGGGTGCGTAGTTGCAACTCCTGCTCTACCAAGGCGCGTATGCCCTGCTGATTCCAGACTTGCAGCAGCGGGTCGATTTGCGCGTTGCGTTGTGCGGCATCCAGTTGCTGCAACAGTATTTGCTGGCTTTCGCTCAGTTGCCGCAAGCGCAGCACGGTTTCGGCCCAGATGCCGAGGTCGTTGAACATGCGCCGCTGTTCGCCGCTCAGATGGCGCGGT
>JAYRVN010000409.1:0-1536 GCA_041918535.1 Chloroflexota bacterium | reverse complement strand
GACTGCGTTTTCGTGAAGATGATTATCTGGATGAGCGCGGCGAGGTTTACCAGGTGCGCTCGCGCCTGACGCTGTTGGGCGTGGAGCGTCACCAGGAGTTTCCAAACGCGGTCATGTTGTCCCGCTCCCGCTGGTTGGCCCCCGCAACGCGGACCTTGCGGTTCTATCGGGAATATTTTGCGCCGCAGGCTGAAGTGGAAGTCCATAAAACCCGTCGCCGTTGGCGGGTGATGTTTGAAAGCACCGATGTCGCCATTAATCTCGACGAGGTGACGCAGCCGGCCTTGCCGGGCTATTATTTGGAACTGAAAGCGCGCACCTGGTCGCGTTCCGATGCGGAGCGCAAGGCCAATCTGCTGACGCGGCTGATGGAGGTTCTCGGTGTAGATAAACGCGCTGTAGAACGGCGTGATTACCCGGAAATGGTCGGCCAGGTTCAATCAGAAGCGGCCAATGGGTAACCGGCGAACATTCGGCGCTGTCAGCCCAGGCTGTTCGAGTTTTGCAGGACGGTGATGTATGCAGCATATTTTGGGGATAGATATTGGCGGCACAGGCATTAAGAGCGCGCTGGTTGACCTGGAGGCGGGAAAGCTGGTGTCGCGGCGGCATCGCGTGCTCACGCCGGAATCGCGGCAGCCGGCAGACGTGTTGGCGGCGACGGCCGAGGCAGTGCATCACTTTCATCAATATCAAGGGCCAATCGGGGTGGGATTTCCGGCCGTGATCGTGGGCGGTTGTCCCAAGACGCCGTTCAGCGCGTATCAGGTGACCAGTTGGCTGGATTATCCGGTCGCCGACAAGCTGGCGGAGATGACCGGTTGTCCGGTGACGGTGCTGAATGACGCCGACGCCGCCGGTCTGGCTGAGATGCGGTTTGGCGCCGGTCGCGGGGTGCGCGGGCTGGTGATTTTGCTAACGCTCGGCACGGGCATCGGCAGCGGGGTGTTTTATGAGGGCGTGTTAGTGCCGAACACGGAGTTTGGGCACATGTACTTGAAGAATCGGCCGAATGTGGCCGAATTTTACGCCTCTGAACGCGCCCGCATCGAACGCAAGCTCAAATGGCGCGAATGGGCCGTCGAATTGGACGCCTATCTGCTCCACCTGGTGCGCATCTTTACGCCCGACCTTTTCATCATCGGCGGCGGCGTCAGCCAGGATTTCGAGAAATTTGTGCGCTATTTGACGGTGAATACTCCCCTTGTGCCGGCGACACTCGGCAATCACGCCGGCATCATCGGCGCGGCGCTGGCGGCCCCGCTACCGCCGCCAACTTGAGCTTGCTGCGTTAGCTTACCGGGCAACCCGAAGCTGACCGTTAGCAGCCTGGATGACGGCACCAGGAACTTGGACTTGGACACATGGAACTTGGACCGAACTCTTGACAACAAGCAAGATTTTCTCTAGACTGTAAATTGCCGTTTGTTAGCTTTGCAAGACAAGACGGGTGTCGAAACGATGGAGTGACTTCGGTGCCCTACAAAGGAGGAAATGAGAATGCCTACTAGAGTATCGATCATCTTCCCTTATAAT
>JAYRVN010000408.1:0-10144 GCA_041918535.1 Chloroflexota bacterium | reverse complement strand
TTATCCTACCCTCTTCATGCACGCCGAAGGCAGCGCCACCTTTCACCTGACCTTGCCCGATGCTGTACCTTGCTTCCGCGCCGATGCGGCCCTGGATCCGGTCAGTTGGGGCTGGGGGGGCGACGGCGCCGACTTCCGCGTCTTCATCAACGGCGTTCAGATGGTTGAGCAATACGTTGCCAACACACCCGCAGAGCGTTTTTGGCGCCCGCTCCTGCTTGACCTTTCCGCCTGGGCCGGCCAACCCATCACCCTGACCCTGGCGACCGGGCCAGGCCCGCACGTTGACTTCACCGGCGACCGCGCCGGCTGGGGGTTGCCGCGCATCGTACAAGCTCCCGGCCCTACCTGCGACACGGATGCCATTGTGCGGTAATTCCAAAGTTCCTCGATGCCAAGACCCTTATCGTCAGTTCGCCGCACATGCGTTATCATCACCTGCCTATGAATCAAGCAGAACTCTGGCTCATCTTGCCGGCCTACAATGAGGCAGAAGCTTTGCCCCCGCTTTTGGCAGAACTGGCGACCGTCCGCGCCGAAGCCTGGCCCGACCTGAATGTTTTGGTCGTCAATGACGGCAGTCGCGATGGGACGGCGGATGTTGTGGTGCGATTCGGCCGATCCTGGGTCCATCTGATCCAACACCCGCGCAACCTGGGATTGGCTCAAGCCATGCGCACCGGCTTACAGGCCGCCTTGGCCCACGCCTCGCCCGCCGGACTGATCGCCAGCATGGACGCCGACAACTCCCACCAGCCGCAGGAGTTGACGCGCATGTTGGACAAACTCAACACCGGTCTGGACCTGGTCATCGCCTCGCGCTTTCAGCCGGGCGCCCGGATGATGGGTATCCCCCTCAGCCGGCGGCTCTTCAGTTTGGGGGTAAGCCTGTTGTTCCGTCTGTTCACTCCCATTCCCGGCGTGCGCGACTATTCGTGCGGCTACCGCCTTTATCGGGCCGACGCGCTCCGGCGGGCGACGGCGCAATGGGGTGACGAACTGATCACCGAGCAAGGCTTCGCCTGCATGACCGAGATTTTGCTCAAACTCTCCCTGTTGCCGGGGCTACGCTTCGGTGAAACGCCGATGCTGTTGCGCTATGACCGCAAACCGGGGCCAACCAAAATGAACGTCCGGCAAAATATCCAGGACATGTGGCGTCTCATGTGGCGACATCGCCGACGGGCGCAACGGCCGCCGGCGCGGACAAATGAATGATTGCTCGCCGGCCGATTCGTTACCGGCGTGGGTGGCTATGCCTGGGGCTATGGCTCTTCCTGGGTCTGACGCTGGCGCAAATCACCACCACCTCGCCGACATTTGATGAAGGCTTTGGGGTGTTACGGGGCTATGCGGCCTGGCGCACCGGCCACTTGTTGCCCATCGGCCATCCGCCGCTGGCCCACTGGCTGTCGGGCGCGCTGGTGTTGACGGAGCCGAATCTGCCCGACCCCGTCACGTTGCGCGGTTGGGCGCAGGACGAATATGACGAGGCCAGCCACGATCTTCTGTGGGAGCGGGGCCTGAACGCCGATCGGGTGGTTTTTCTAGCCCGCTATTCGGTCGTGCTGTTGGGCTTGCTGACGGGCGCGCTGACGACGCGGTGGGCCAGGGAGTGGTGGGGGTGGCCGGGCGGGTTGACGGCGTTGGGCGCATATGTGTTGTCGCCCAATATCCTGGCGCATAGCGCCGTGGCGACGACCGATGTGCCGGTGATGGCATTTTATGTCTTGACTTTGTACGCCTGGCAACGTCTGGCGATTCGGCCGAATTTCTCTCAAGCTCTTTTCCTGGGCGTCGCGCTCGGCTGCGCCCTGGCTACCAAATTCTCCGCGCTGTTGTTGCTGCCCACGTTGGGGCTGTTGGCTTGCCTGCCGGCGAGACCAGGGGAGCGTCTGGCTGACTGGCGGGGCTACTTCCCGGCGCGTCTGCGGCTGGCCCCGATTGTAGCCGTCGTCGCGTTATTCAGCCTGTGGGCCGTCTATGGTTTTGCTTGGCAAGGGTATCCGCTGGCGCCATATGGGCGGGATTTCCAGGTCTTCACTGCGCTGGCGGCGACGGGACACACCGGGTATCTTTTCGGCCGATTATCAGAAACGGGCTGGTGGTACTTCTATCCGGTGGTTTGGCTCGTCAAGACGCCCATCCCGTTCATCCTGGCTTTGCTCATCGTCGGTCGCTCGTGGATCGGCCGATTCGCCTGGCGTCGGGCGATTTTATGGCTGCCGATGGCCCTGTTTCTGGGCCTGGCCATGCTCTCCACGCTAAACGTCGGCTATCGTTATCTTCTACCCATCATCCCCCTGCTCACCATCCTGGTCGGCGCGTTGCCCCGTCGCTTCCCGCGCCCGCTAGGGTTGGCGGCGCTAGGTCTCTGGTCTGCGCTGTCCACTCTGGCCGCCGCCCCGCACTTCTTGGCCTATTTTAATGAGTCGGTGAATCCGGCCCAACGCTATCGCCTATTGGCCGATTCAAATTTGGATTGGGGGCAAGATTTACCGGCGTTGGCCGATTATTTGCAGGGGCGGCCGGTGAATCTATCCTACTTTGGGCAAGCGGACGCGGCCTACTACGGCATCCACGCCACCTTACTCTACGGTTGGCCGCCCGCCGCGCAGCGGGCCGAATTGGCCCAGGTTGACCCTGCGCCGGGTCTGTATGCCATTTCCGTCAGCAACCTGGTGGGGATACGGCCGCCGGACCAGAACCCCAATCTGTTCGCCTATTTCCGCGACCGGCCGCCGGCGGCCAGACTCAACGGCTCGATTTTCGTCTATGACGTGCCGCCGCAGGCGCGGGTGACGGTGTTTAACCAATGTTATCCGCCGCAGGTGGGGGCGGAATGGGTCGCGCCGCTCTTGGGACGCGCGCCGGCGCGTCAGGTCTTGTATGATTGCGCCCAGACCTTTCTGCAACCGGCAGCGGCGACGTTGACGCTGTTTGGGGCGGATCAGACGCCGTGGGTGGATTTGGGGCCGCCAGTGTTTATCTGGCGGGGGAATGATGGCCGGGTCGCCTATCGTTTGTATCGCACAGAGGGGGGAGCGGATTCGGCCGAATCCCTGGCCGAAGGTCGCTATCTGAATCTGCTGGCCTATGATCTCACGCCCGACGCGCTGACCATGCGCTGGCAAGTGGTGGCAGTCCCGCCGCCGCCGGTGTCAATTTTCGTGCATTTCCTGGGAGCGGATGGATTGCCGGCCGGGGTATATGATGCGTTGGGCGTTTCGGCCGAATCCTGGCAACCCCGCGACCAGATCATTCAACGCCATCCCATCGGCGATCTCCCGCCGGGCGAATATCCCGTGGCAATCGGCCTCTACTCACTGGCAGACGGTACGCGCTACAGCGACATCCCGCTCACCACCTATGTCAAGCCGCCCGCGCCCTGACGCGCCGGCGCCTGACCAACCAGCCCACCGCCTCACCCAGCCCCCACATCCCCCCCAACGCCGCGCCCAGCCAAAGCGCGTTGGCGGCGTTGGGCCACACCGCCCCCGCCACCCGCAGGATATTGTCCGGCGCAAAGCTCCACGGCCGCAACTGCGCAACATCCAGGCCATGCCCCCAGGCAAAAGCGATGTGCCAAAACTGGTTGCGCATCGAGAGGAAAAGCAGCCCGTAGACCACACCCGTCCCCCAGGTTGAGCGCAGCCCGCGCTCCACGCCAAACCCCACCAGCATGAACCACACTCCCAGGAAAGGCGTCAGATAACGGCCGTCGTTGGTGTATGGGTTAAAGGTTGTGCTGGCGCTAAAAAGCGTGAGCATTACGGCAAATACGCCGACAATCAGCCCCCACTCCCCCCGTGAGCGCCGCCACAACTCGCTCACCCCGGCCAACCCCGCCAGCGTAATCGGCGCCAGCCAAAATAACCCCTGGTTGTCTGAACCGTAGAAGAGCATGGCCGGCAAGCCCACGCGCAGCGGCGTGGCGAAATCGCTGAAAAACGACGCGTTTTGCGGCCAGCGGCTGATATCCACATGAAAGGTGGATAGTTCCAGCGGCCCGCCAAAATTGAGGGTGTTGTAGCCCATAAGCAACAACCCCGGCAGCGCCCCGCCCGCCACAAAGAAGGCGGCTGCCGACCACCGGCCGCTGCGTCCGGCGCGCCCAATATGCCATACCCAATAGACGCCGACCAGAGCGATGAAGACAATGTTCGTGTATTCCATCAGGATTGAGCTTCCTAACAGCGCGCCCAACCCCAGATTGGCCGCCAACGCCGCCCGCTGCGTCGGCCAGGCCCGGCCGCGCCAGCGCAGCACGAGGGCCAACGTCAGCAATACTACCGCGCCGCTGGCCGCATGGGAATAAAGCACAGAGCCATATTTCCAGGCCATGCTGCCCAAACCAAACCCCAGGGTTGTTAGCACGCTGGCCGGGCGCGACAGGCTGAAATGTCCGCGCAAAACCATAAACAAAAGGGCAGCGGCGCCGGCAGTGAGCAGCGCCGGCGTCAGCAGCGCATAAGCCAGGCGGGGATTGTCGGGATCATGCTTGGAGGGCATGGGCTGGGGCGGGGAGGGCAATTCGGCCGAAAACGCATACAGCGGGGTCGCCAGGAAAGCTGTGCCGGGCGGCCGATCGCTATAACGCCGGTCGCCAAGCAGGGCATAATCGAGGCCCTCGGTAAAAGAGAGATAGTCCGATATTTCAAAGCTGCCCTGATCCACCAGGGCGCGTAGCAAAGCGTAATGGCTGCCGTCATTAGATGAGGTGATGCCGGCTGCGGTGGCAAAATAGGTGACGGCTAGCAAAACCGCCAAAAAAATAGCTATACGCCAATCCGTTCGATGCATGGCGCTGCGATTAAGAGGTATAATATCTGACATAAGCTGATCCAACTGTTACTTCTGCATTCGGCTATGCCAAGATCGATTCGACCGGTAAGACGAAAATGAAGGCATTCAGTTTGCCGGTTATGCCCGGAGCCGTTTCCTCTCGGCGTCACGGCCGTTTAGCAGTGGTACCGCCAGGATATCCGGGCGAAAAAAACAATTTAGGATGAGTAATGAACAATTATAACCGCTCTAGCAGTAAATATCTGGTTTGGCTGATACTCAGCCTCGTTTTCCTGGCCTGTGGCGGGACGGCGCTTTTGCCGACACCCACAGCCGTTCCACCCAGCCCCACGCCGAACCCGGCCGCCACCGTAGCAAGTGACGCAACGCCGGCGGTATCGCTGACAACGGCGCCCTTGTCGGAACTAAGCCCGCCCCCCTACAAGATTGAGGTGTTTGCCCGAGGCGTGATTCTGGCGACGGCGCTGGAATTTGCGCCCGACGGTCGCCTCTTTGCGGCTGAGAAGAACGGCACTATCCGCACCATTTCACCTGACGGTGTTGTGTCCGACCCCGTGCTGACGCTGACAAATATTGACGTCAGCGGCGAACGGGGTTTGCTGGGGATGACCCTCGATCCTAGCTTTGCGGAAACGGGTTACCTGTGGGTATTCTATACGCGTGGGGATGCCTTGATAGACCGTATCTCCCGCTTTACCTTGCAAGGTGACTCGGCCGGCGATGAGCAGGTGTCTTTTGAATTCCGCATCGCATTTGAAACTTCCACCATTCTGAACGGCGGCGGGATTCGTTTTGGGCCGGATGGGATGTTGTACATCGCTGCCGGCTCCACGAATAACGTGAATGCGTCGAACGAACCGGGCGCGCCGCAAGCCAAGATTCATCGCGTTGATCCCACCACGTTCCCGGCGCAGCCGGCGCCGGGCAACCCTGATCCCGCCAGCACCATCTACGCCAGTGGTTTGCGCAATGTGTTTGATTTCACGTTTCATCCCGTGAATGGTTTGTTATATGCCACAGAGAATGGCGGGGATTGCGACGATGAGATTAACATCGTTGAGGCGGGCGGCGACTATGGGTGGCATACCGACGGCTTGTGTGAAGATTATGCGTTGCCGCCGGATTATCCTTACAAGAAGCCGCTCCTGTATTTCACGCCGACGATCGGCCCAACCGGGATTACGCCTTATACCGGGACGGCCTTCCCGGATTGGTATGGCTCGATTTTCTTCTGTTCATGGCATGGCACGCGGCTGGTGCGGCTTGAGATAAAAGAGGATGGTTTTCACCTCAAGAAGTCTGAGCGGATTGAGACCGGGGCGGATAAACCCTGTCTGGTGGATGTGATGGAGGGGCCGGATGGGAATGTTTACTACAATGATCTAACCAACATTTACCGGGTGGTTCCGGCCAAGTAGGAGAATGGCGTTGGGGGGATTTTCGGCCGAATCCCCCCAACATAAACACTCCGCTCTCGCTTTGTTGCCCGAGGGCGGGGTATGGCTACGCATGGTTACGAGCGAAGTCTATTCCTCTTCTTCCGTCGCCCCACATTCGGGGCACTTCAAGTCTTTGGCCGCTTGCCAGTACAGGAAGATGCGGCCAAGTTCATCAAGCGTCTGGAAATCGTGCGGCCCGTCAATAACCGCGCCGCACTCAATACATGGCAGGTCAATCGAGAATGACACGTAATTGCCGTATGCCAACCACTTGATAAGGTATCCGCCAACCACGGCCTTCCCGCTTCCCACCGTGTCCGTCCACACATCTTCGGCGTCAATGTCGCCGAACATGGAGCGCAGCTTGGCGAGAACGGTTGTCATCGCCGCATGTCTGGCTTGTTCGTTGACAAGCTCTCCATGCGCGGCGGACGCCCTGGCCGCGTCAACGGCCCTCTGCCAAACGGGGTTGGTGGTCATCGCGGGCCAGCCTGAAATGTCTTGCCGTGCATGGCTTTCTCGACGCCGTGGAATTTAAACGCCGCCCATCAGGTTGTAATTACCCCCTGCCTGGGCCGGGCCTAATTGCTCCAAAATCTCCGCCTCATAATAGGTGGTGATTTGGGGGGTCTCATAAGCGGGTTTCGGCGGTTGCGTTCCGCCAGGGATGGGGGGTGTTGGTTTCTCAGGCTGTGACGGCATAAGAACTTCTCCTCAAATAGAATGAAAAGCGATGAATGACGGTTCAAGGCCGGCGGCGCGGCCGGATCAGCCAGCCCACGCTCAGCAAGACAAGGCCGCCCCAAAAGCCCAATGCGCCGGTTTGGGCGCCGCCGAAGCCGGTGAGCGCCACCGCCGTAGGGGCAGTCGCTTCTACGCGCAAGGGGCCGTGGGCCGTGGTGTGGCCGTAGAGGTCCACATCTTCCAGAGAATAATACCAGATGCCCGGCGTGACGCTATCAATAACCTGATAATGCGAGCCCAGGCCGTTAACTCCCTGCGACGCAATGAGGGCGTCGTTGACGCGGGCCCAGTTGCCCACAGGCGATTGGCTGCGATAGAGATTAAAACCGGCGTGGTCAATTTCGACGGCGGTCTCCCAATCCACGGTCACCTCGCCGTTGCCGTCGGCGACAGCCGTGAAAGCGTTTAATTCAACGGCTGTGACCCCCTGGAAGAGAATGTTGTCGAGCCAGACGGCCTCGTCATCGGCGTTTGAGTCTAACTCAAATTTGAGCGTGGCGGTGGTATAGCCGGTCAGACTTTGTTGGAGGGTGAGCCAACTGCCTTCGATGTTGAGATTGTCTATATCGCTGCCGGCGGTGTTCAGCAGGTTTAGCTCCACGCCGCCGTCCACCACCACCCAGATGCGCAGGATATCGGCCGGGGCTGTTTCCCAGGTGGTTGGGCTCAAGTAGTATTGGAGCGACACCATCGGGCTAGAGACGGCGGTGAGATTGACGGGGTCAAGGGTGACGGTCATTTTGCCATCGGCGTCGCTGATGCGGAAACCCTTCGCGCCGTCGGGGTAGCTGCCGACGATCGCCAGGCTGCTGGTAACCCCGGCGATATCGCCATCGGTTAGCCCGACATCGTTGCGGGTATTGAAGTAGAAAGAGCTAAAGCCCAATTCGCCGCCGACGCTGGTGTAGTTGAGGATGGGTTGACCGACGTTGTTGGGTAAGGCGTGGTCAACGGCGGCGCTGCCGGTGTCGGTGTAGATGCTGCCGATGGAGGCCGGCTCTTCAAAGCTGGTTCGGCCGATTATGACGGTTGCAGCCTGGGCCGTGGGAGCGAGGAGGCTCATCAGGGCGAGCAGGGCCGTTAAGGCGACACAGTAGGATAGGATTCGGCCGAAACGTTGTATTCTTTGCATCATAGCCTCCGCCCGGCGCAGAGCCGGCCACCTCTATCTAAGCCAACCGCCGACGCCACAGCGCCCATCCGCCGACAGTCATCAGCAACAAACCGACCACCCACCCTGCTCCATTTACAGCCTGACCGCCCAGTCCGGTTAATTCCACCGCTGTCGGCATCGGCACATCCACTATCACCGGCCCATGCTGGGTCGTTGAGCCGTAGTTATCCACGTCTTCCAGGGTGTAGTACCAAATGCCCGGCGTCACGCTATCCATGAGCGCATAAGTTGCGCCCTGGCCCTGTGTGCCTTGCGAAGCGATCAACAGGGCGTTCACGCGCGTTAGCGCGCCGGTCGGCGCGGCGCTGCGATAGACATTGAAACCGGCGTGATTGATCTCAACCGCCGTCTCCCAGGCGATTTGCACCGTGTTATCGGATAAAGCGGCGCCGGTGAAGGAACGTAACTCAACGTAGGTCGGCCGTTCCAAAGACATGCTGTTGAAACAGGCATCTTTTGAGCCGCCTGAGCCGGCGTTGGCGTTAAATAGACGCGCCTGAGCGATAGCTTGCCCGCCCCCCTGACTGCTCAACGAACCCGACAGGGTGGCGCTACCGCCGGCCAGCCGGGTGATTGTCACTTGATAGGTGGTGGCGCTGGTCAGAGTGAAAGCCACCGTCAACCCCTCATCAGAAAAAGCTAGGCCCGTATCCACCGTGCCACTGCCGCTGATTGTTTTGTAATTGGCTTGTCCGCCAATGAAAACCAATTCAAAGAGGTTTTGCCCGCTGGCATTTTGCAGACCAAAACCGACTGTGGGTTGCGGCGTGCCAGAACCGTCTATAAAACCGTTGTCTATAGCGATAGTGAAGACATCATTGACGGCCATGGCCGAGGGGAAGGTGCGGACTGCCGAGGCGGTGTTGCCGGTGTTGCCGTACATACACCAGGCTTTGCCCGATGTGTTGATGTCGCCGTCGCCATTATTATCGCCGTCGCCGTTGGCGGTAGAGCTGCCGATGAAATGTCCGGCGTTGGCGCCGCTGGTGGGAGGGGTCAACACCCAGGCCCCAAAGCCGGTGCCGCCGGTGCTGCCGTTGGTCCAACTGCTATAGGCGGCAGCCGAATCGCTGGCGATGGTGGCGGCCCAGACAGCCGCCGGTAAGAGCAAGAGAATAGCCAGAGCGGTCAGGAGTACAAGTCGCCGCTTCGGCCGGCGAGATGAAATGAAATAGTTTAACCGATGAGACATGCCTTCCTCCGTTCGCCTTTTTGCCGACAATTCTTGCCGTCGGCTCCTTTTGCAGAATGGATTGTTTAAGAATGACGCCGGCGGACACCCAACCACCACCGCCGGATAGATGAATCCACACTCAATGATAAATGATCCCTGAGAATGTGACAACAGATCGCCCACCGGGGCAAAATGACCTAAAGAGTAGAAGAGGGCTTCATATTCGATTACAATAAGGGTAAACAAGGCGGGTATAGCGTTTGATAGACAAGGGGATGAAATCCCCATAGTTCGTGCAACCATTGGTTGAAGCCGACCTGGCTACGCTCTAGTAGGATAGAACGCTTTGCTAGGCCCGCCAGGCGGCTTAACCAGACGTTGGGCGGCCTCATATACGCAGAGTGACTCGTCGCATCATGCGTGAAAAATAGGAGATCGTATGGCAACTGACTCTTTAAAGAGGTTCCTTCAAGATGTCCGCGAACAAATAAACCTGGGTGAGACTCAAACGGCGTTAGACCAATTACAGAGCTATTTAGGCAATAGCTTACCGAAACTCAAGAACGAAGTATCGCTCCATGCGGCGCGGTATAACCGCTTAAGACGCGATGAGCGTAAAGGGCTTATCAGTCGCGAAGTCGCACAAGCCGAACAGACAAAATTAGAGTTCACTACCGGACACTTTTAAAGATGCGTGTATAAGATTGGTCTGACGGTTATCACTTGGGTATAGTCTCTAGTTCACCAAAAACTGGAGGTCTACCATGAGTGACAACCGTCGTGTTTATAGTCGCATAAAATCGAGTT
>JAYRVN010000407.1:0-6273 GCA_041918535.1 Chloroflexota bacterium | reverse complement strand
GGCTGACCACCGAACTGGACAAGCGCCGGTATTAGCTCCAACGCGCGCACCCCGGTTTTGTCCAGCCAGACGTTAAGAATGGCGCTGGCCGGGTCTCCGTCAATCTCAAAGGCAAAGTTGCCCAGGCCATAGACAATCACGCCCGTGTGGTAGAATTCGATGCCCTGGAGGATGTGGGCGTGATGGCCGATGACCAGCGCAGCTCCGGCGTCAATGGCTGCCCGCGCGGCGGCCATTTGCGGCGGACTGGGAGCGGCCTGATACTCATAACCGCTGTGCAACACGACCACCACTTGATCAACCACGCCGGCCAGGGCTTGCACGTCGGCGCTAATCACATCGGGCAACGCCCAGGCGACGCCCGGTGTGGCGGGGGCGGCGGTCCAGCTTTCGGTGACGAAGCCTTTGGATTCTACCGGCACATTGACGTAGCCAAGAAACGCCAGGCGAATGCCGTGAATAGTGGTGAGATAAGGTTGGCGCGCCTCGGCCGCGTCACGCCCGGCGCCAATGGTGGCGATTTTCTGAGCGTGTAGCAGATCAAGGCCTTGCAGAAGGGCTGCCGGGCCATAGTCAAGGGCGTGATTGTTGGCTAAGGTGACAACATCGAACCCGGCCCAAGCCAGGGATTCGGCCGAATCCGGCGGCGCTTGAAACGTGTAACTCTTGGACACCGGCTCTCCGATATCTCCCAAGGCTGACTCGACATTCCCCAGCGTAATGTCCCCGGCGCGCAACGTTTCGACCACCTTCTCGAACGGAAAGGTGAGGTTGCCGCCGGCAATCTGATAGCCTAGCGCACGATCCAGCATCATATCCCCCACCGCCGTCAGGCGCAGGCCGGCCGGCGGCGTAAAAGCGGCCTGCAACTGCGGCAGCAACGCCTCAGCCTCTTTGGCCAACCCATTGGCCGCCAAGAGCGACCAGGTTTCCTGAAGAGGATAGTCAGGCTCGGTCGGATAGCGGCCGTCTATCCGTAGCGGTTTGAGCCTGGGCGTGATCGCTTCCCAGCGCATGACGGTCACGCGCGGGTCGCCTTCTGCCAGGATGGTTTGCGCTTGCGCCCAGGTGACGTTCTCCCATTGGGTGGTGAATGGTACAGCCAGGACCAGCGGGCGTTGAGCGACTGGTAAGCCGCCGGATGTGGGAATGAGGGCAAATTCGGCCGAATCGCCCACCCGCGCCTCTCCTTCGGCCACGGACGCCGCCACCCAGGGAGAGGTCAGTGTCACTGACGGCGCTGACGGCGGGATCGCCACCCGGCGCGGCGGCAGCGTGGGCGTGGGGGAAGGCGTAACGGTTGGCGTAGGCGTGAAGGTGGCAGAAGGGGTGGGGGAAGGGGACGCCGTGGCTGTGATGATTGGCGTCGCCTCGATGGAGGCTGTCGGGGGCGCGATGGCGGCTGCGTGTGGTTGTTGACAACCCGCCAGGCTCAACCCCAGGCAGCCTAGCCCAAACACAGCCGTAGACAGCCGGGTCACGTAGAGCCACAAGGCCGGCTTGCGGATTGAAGGGAGGGGATTCGGCCGATTCATGGTTTTGCCTGACAGGGCGTCGGTTCTTGGGCCAATAGATACTCGGTAAGCGTCAGGTTCTGCGCTTTAAGCTGCGTTGCCAATTCCACACCCACATAACGGTAATGCCAGGGCTCGTAGTAAAACTGCGTCACCTCGAATTTCTCGCGCGGATAGCTTAGCGTAAAGCCATAGCGTTGCGCATTGGCTAACAACCATTCTCCCTCGTTCGTCAGGTAAAAATTGGTGTGGAATTCGTTGTCCAGTTCCGGCGATCCAAAATCCAGGGTTGTGCCTAACTGGTGCTCGCTATGGCCGGGTGGCGCGCTCAGCCAATGGCCGTAGTCCGGATAGCGTGTGTTCCACTTATCCCAAGCAATCGCTTGCGAAGCGTAGCTACGATAGCCGGAGATGATAGTCGGGTGTAACCCGGCGGCTTGCATATCGGCGATCAACTGTTTTAGCGGCTCAATGATAATGGCCCGTACATCATTCGGATAGCCCAATGTGACGGCCGGCGGGAAGTAACTGCTGAGAGGCACCAGATCACCCGGCTCGTAGTCGCGGCTCAGGCCGTAGTCGCGTGAGACCAAGGGCAGCAGTTCGTCATCGCTCGGCCGACGATCCTGACAAATCGGCGGCGGCGTGGGGGTCGGCGTGGCGGTTGGCGTAGGCGTGACGGTGGGCGTAGCCGTAGGCGCGGCGGTGGGCGAAGGCGATGGGGTAGAGGTGGGAGTGGGCCAGGGGGTCGGGGAGGCAGGCGGCAACGCGGTCGCACGCGATTGGGCCGGGCGCGTCGGCAGCAGCGACGGCAGCGCCGCCGGTTGGAGAGGCGCGACAGCAGCCGGTTGACAGGCGACAAGGATCAAGCCAATCAGGCCAAAGAGGAGTAAACGAGTAAACCTGAGCATGCGTGATAATTACAGGACAGGCGGGGTATATGAAGTGGATTCGGCCGAACCCCAGCCCCCACCCCCAGGCGTCTCCAGGCGCAAAACATCCCCCGCCGCCACTTCCAGCGTCGCCTGGCCTGGCAGCAGTCTGGCCCGTCCAGACTGAAAGAAATAATTGCGCCCAGGTTGCCCCGGCTGTCCGCCATATAAACCGTAAGGCCCGCTCACGCGCCGCTGACTGGTGAGTGTAACTGTAGCCGGGGCCAAAAACTGCAGCGCCCTCACCACACCGTCGCCGCCGCGCTGTCGTCCCGCGCCGCCCGATCCCCGGCGCAGCCCATACGCCACTACCCGCACCGGAAAGGCGTGCTCCAACGCCTCGATAGGTGTGTTCCATGTATTGCTCATATGCGCGTGCATCCCGCTGCCGCCATCCGCGCGCGGGCCTGCGCCCAACCCGCCGCCGATAGTCTCGTAATACGCGAATGGCTGACCGGCATGAAATCCCCCGAACGTCAGATTGTTCATGGTTCCCTGGCTGGCGGCCGGGATCAGATCGGGCAGGGCTTGCGCCAGCGCGCCGAATACCACATCCACCACGCGCTGGGAGGTCTCCACATTGCCGGCCGCTACAGCCAGCGGCGGCGGCGGGTCCAGCAGAGACCCGGCCGGAATAGTCAGGCTAATCGGCGCAAAGGCTCCCTGATTCATGGGAATAGGTGCGTCCAGCAAGGCCAGGGCCACACACCGCACACAGTAGGCCACGGCTGAAAAGGTGATCGCCGGCGGCGCGTTGAGATTGCCCGTCACCGCCGCCGCTGTGCCGTTGAAGTCGCCGTGCAGGTGTGATCCGCTGACGGTAAGCCCCACCTGGAGCGTAATGTCCGGCTCCAGGCTATCAGCAAAAGAGTAGTGGCCGTCCGGGATCAGTTGGATGGCGGCTTCCGTCAGGCGCTGCGCATAGGCAATCAATCCCTCGGCCTGCGCTAACACCTCTTCCAGGCCATAACGGGCTGCCATCGCCATCAGGCGCTGCCCGCCCAGCGTCTGCGCCGCCAGTTGTGCTGCCAGGTCGCCGGCGCGCTCGCGTGGCGTGCGCACATTGCGCAAGATGAGCTGCCAGACGGCTTCGTTGCGCACGCCGCCGACCACCAGTTTCAGCGGTGGGATGATCAACCCCTCTTGATATAACTCGGTGGAAAGCGGCATTGAACCGGGCGACATGCCGCCGACATCGGCGTGATGTGCCCGGTTGGCGACAAAAAAGGACGGCTCGTGATTTGCTCCGATAAACACCGGGGAGACCAGGGTGATGTCAGGCAGATGGTTGCCTCCCTGATACGGATCGTTCAAAATCGCCACATCTCCCGGCGCGAAGGGGGCGCA
Organism: Chloroflexota bacterium; assembly: GCA_041918535.1. Classification (GTDB taxonomy): domain Bacteria; phylum Chloroflexota; class Anaerolineae; order Promineifilales; family Promineifilaceae; genus DAOTXO01. The sequence goes on along the minus strand of JAYRVN010000407.1, from coordinate 2,480 downwards.
ATGGGCCAATGCGGCTTGCACGGAGGCCGGCATCGCCCCCAGGTGAACCGGAATGTGCGCGGCCTGAGCCAGCAAGCGACCATCACCCAAGAACACGGCGCAGCTAAAATCGAGCCGTTCCTTGATATTGGGGCTGTAGGCGGCGCGCTGTAAGGTGACGCCCATCTCTTCGGCCACGGACGACAACAAGTGGCCGAAGATGGCAAGCGAGGCGGCGACCGGGGTGGAAGACATCGGGAAAAATTGACGGCGGCCGATCGCTTCAGGCTTGGGTAAAGACGGGCAGGTTACCCAGGGCCACAATGCCCGACCAATCATCATCGCCTTCGGTGAAGATGGCGGCAACGGCGGCGGTTGAACCCGCGGCGGCCGCGACAACTTTTTGCATGCCTTGTAGCGTGCTGCCCGTGCTGACCACATCATCCACCACGATCACGCGCTTGCCCTGAATATATGGCCGGTCTTTCTCATCTAAATAAAGCGTTTGGGGTTGGCCGGTGGTGATAGAGACGGTCTCGGCGCTCAGGGCGTCCCCCATGTAACTCTTGTAGGTCTTGCGCAAGACAACATAGGGGATGCCCATGATGGCGCTCATCTCATAGGCCAGAGGGATGGCTTTGGCTTCCGCTGTCAACAACACGTCGGCGTTGACGTTTTTCAGGCGTTCGGCCAGAGCGGCGGCGCTGGCTTTGACGATGATGGTGTCGCCTAACATATTGAAAATGGCAATCGTGACGCCCGGCGCCACTTCAAACAGCGGCAAGTGGCGCGTGATGCCGGCGATTTCGACGGTGTATGTGGGTCGTTGGGACATAGGTGATGTCTCCTGTCAGAAAACAGGTGATAATTGTGCGAACCTGTCAGATGTTTGATTGGTCTCAAGGGCTGATTTTCCCTGAATCGGCCGATTGAGGCCAATGACCGGGCGTGAAAGGTTAGAAAAGGGATGTGAGGGCGATCCATGCGACGCAAGGTATCGTTCAGGTGCGAGTGCACTGGCCGGCCGCGCGCGTGCGGCTGAGCCATTTCTCAAAGGAGCGTAAGATGTATGCCATTACCGTGCAAGGGCAGTCGGATCTCCCACAGTTGACCTGGGCGGAAGTGCCCGAGGTAGTGTGTGGAGCGCAGGAAGTGTTGGTAGATGTGCGGGCCACTGCGGTTAATCGGGCTGACCTGGCGCAAGCGCGAGGGCATTATCCACCGCCTCCCGGCGCGTCGCCGATATTGGGCCTGGAGATGGCAGGCGTCATCCGACAGGTGGGGGGGCAGGTGTCGGGTTGGCAGGTGGGGGATCGGGTGTGCGCGCTTTTAGCCGGCGGAGGGTATGCCGAGCAAGCCGCCGTGCATCAGCGTTTATTATTGCGCTTGCCGGAGGATTGGTCGTTTGCCCAGGGCGCGGCCGTGCCGGAAGCGTGGTATACCGCCTTTGTCAATTTGTTCGGGGAGGGCCAATTGCGCCCGGATGAGGCGGCGCTCATTCACGCGGGGGCCAGCGGGGTGGGAACAGCGGCGATCCAACTGGCGCGTATGCATGGCAGCCGCGTATTTATCACCGCGGGAACCGAGGCGAAGTTGTCGGTGTGCCAAGCCTTGGGGGCCGAATTGGCGATTCATTATAAGGAGCAGGACTTCGTAGCGGCAGTGTTGGCGGCGACGGGTGGGCAAGGGGTGGATGTGATTTTGGATCCGGTGGGGGGGAGCTATTTGGCGCGGAATGTGAAGGTGTTGCGGCGATTCGGCCGAATCGTCAACATCGGCTTGCTCGGCGGCTCCCACGGCGAACTAGACATGGCTGCTGTCTTGCGACAGCGTCTCAAAATCATCGGTTCAACCCTGCGTAACCGGACGTTGACCGAAAAGATCGCTATCACCCGCCAATTTGAAAGCCAGGTCTGGCCGCACCTACTCAGCGGTGAATTGCGACCCATCCTGGACACTACCTTCCCTATCCAGGCGGCGCAGGCTGCCCACGACTATGTGCGCCGTGACCAAAATATCGGCAAAGTGATCTTGTTGATAGGGGAATAAGTCGCCGGTCGCTATGTCCGGCTGGAGCTGGATAGGCGGATGAGGTTTTCCAGAGCCTGCGGATCGCAGATCGTGAAACGCCGCCCTTTGACCGAGACCCATTGCGCCTTGCGAAAACGGCTCAACGCCTTGTTGATGCTAACGCGTGTGGCCCCTGTCATCTCGGCCAGGTCCGTTTGCGTCAGCGAGAGGGGGATCAAAATTCCTTCCGCCGTTTGCTCTCCGTGCGCGCGCGCCAGATTGAGCAGTTGACGCGCCAGTCGCCCCGGCAAGTCCAGGTAAAAAACATCACTGATTTGCTCATTCATCTGCCGGATGCGTTGGGCCAGCGAGGCCAGCACATGAATGGCGCTCTCAGGATTCTCCCGCAGGTAGCGCAAAAATTCGTCGCGGTGCAAGGTGAAGGTTTCGGTCGGTTCCAAAGTCTCGGCGGTGGCTGAACGGGGGGCGTC
>JAYRVN010000406.1:0-1647 GCA_041918535.1 Chloroflexota bacterium | reverse complement strand
GTATTCTCAGCCCGTTGTCGCCGGCCCAGGAGGTCAAATAGGGGCTTCAGGTAAGCGTCCTGGTACGCCGTTTCGGCGTCATAGAGGTCGTGGAGCACCTGTTTTTCCAGGGGGGCCAGCGGCTCAGCCAGAGGCGCGGCCCAGCGGTACGCCTCGCGATTCCAGCGGTGGTGGATGGCTTGCGCCGCTTTGTCCTGGCGCAGGTAGGGGGCCGTCTGGTCTATGAAAGCCGACGGCGGCCAAAAGGGCAAATGCGTCTCCATCAAATTGAGGAAGAGAAACAAGGGTCGCTCCGGCGCGACGCGCTCACGCGTCTCCAGCAGGTGACACACGTCGGCTACAGAGCGTTCGTTCTGACCTTTGAACTTGGCAAAGCGGGCCCAGATGGGTGTTAACCAGGCATTCAGGGAAAGGCGGAAGGCGAGATCGGATCGGCCGAAAAAGCCCTGGATAGGATATGAGAGGCGCAGCAACAGGTGGTACAGGAAAGCCAACCACACCTGCACCAGCTTGGGCCAGCGCGACGGGCGTTCCGGCACATTGGGAATTGCGCCACCATAGTTATAAAACGTCTCGAAGCCGCGCCGGAAGCCGTTGTCCAACACACCGACCAGCGGGTTGTTACAAAAGCCGACCGTTTCATAACCGGCATCGCGCACCAGTTCGGCCATGTGGGCCATGTCGGGGCTGAGACTCTGATTGGATTGGGCGACCTGGTGCGCGGTAGGGTAAAGTCCCGTAAACATGGCTGCATGGCTCGGAATTGTCCATTGTGCCGGCGCGACGCCCTGGCGGAACAGTGCGCCATCCGCTGCCAGGCGGTCTAAATTGGGCGTGAGGGCGCGAGGATTGCCGTAACAGCCCAACCGGTCGGCGCGTTGCGTGTCGAGTACGATGAAAAGGATGTCCGGACGCTCCATAGTTTGATCTCAGGGATGATCAACAAAGCGATAGCCCACGCCGCGCGCTGTAACTATCCAACGCGGCGCTGCCGGGTCGTCTTCCAGTTTCTTGCGCAAATAGTGGATATACGGCTTAATGTTATCGGTGGGGTCATAGAGTGTGCCGCCCCAGGCTTTCAAGATGAGTTCCGAGGTGGTAAGCACGCGCCCGGCGTTTTGGGCCAACATTGCCAGCAGATCAAACTCACGGGGTGTCAGGCTCACTTCGCGCCCTTGCAAGGTCACCTGTCGTGAAGCCAAGTCAATGATGAGATGTCCGTTGCCGAAGACCAGAATTTTGGCGCTCTTGTTGCTGCTGCGGCGGCGCAGATGAGCCTTGATGCGCGCCAGGAGTTCCGCTTCCTGGTAAGGTTTCACCAGATAATCATCGCCGCCCGCCTCCAGTCCGCTGACTACGCTTTCTATATCGCCTAATGCTGTTAGAAAAAGGATGGGCGCTTCCGAGCGTTCGCGGATTTTACGGCACAGCGCTAACCCGCCCATGCTGGGCATCATGATGTCAAGCAGAATGAGATCGGGTTCGGCCGATAATGCCAATACCAACCCATCCTCCGCCGTATTCGCCGCCAAGACTTGATAGCGCGCCTCTAACAATTGCGCGGCTACCGTTTGTGTCAGAGCGACATCATCATCCACTACAAGAATCTTGCCGGCCGGTGAATCGCTCTTGGAGTGTTTCTTGTCC
>JAYRVN010000405.1:0-5407 GCA_041918535.1 Chloroflexota bacterium | reverse complement strand
TGCGTTGGGTGTACTCCACTGTGACGTACCCGGCCAGATACCTGTGCATGTCGCCGGTGATCAGCACCAGGTTGTTGAGCCCGGCTGGGGGCTGACGGCGCGGCTGGGCGGTTTGGGCGATAAGTTTGCGCTCGTCGTTGTAGCCGTCCCAGGCGTCGGTGTTGAGGGGGAGGGCGGCTTCGGCCTGTTGATCGGGTAGGGGCAGAACCAGGGGCATGAAGAGCACTTCGTTGCCCCAGACCTTCCAGATAACGCCGGCATTTTCGGCCGATTCCAGCCCATCCAGCAACCAGTTCAACTGATTATCCGCGCCCATCCGCTCCGCATCGCCCAACATCGTGCGGTAAATCGGGTCGGGGTCTTGAATGGGCGGCTGTTTCATGCGGTAAGTGCGCTCATCCGTCATAAACAGTGTTGTCAGGTCGCCGAAACGGAAGGAACGGTAGAGCCGGTAGTAATCGTGGGGGTGGGTCGTCTCTGCGTTGATCGTCAGTCGCGCGGGAACATATTCAGACCAGGCGCGCATAGAATCGAGCTTGAGTTGCGTCATAGCCGCCGGGTCCGGAAAAAACGGATGGCCGGCCGCCATGGGCGCATCCAATTCGTAGTCCCAATAGCTGTTGTTGGCGAACTCGTGATCATCCCAGATGATGATGAAGGTGTGTTGCTCCATGGCCTGTTGGAAAAAAGCGTCGGAGCGGTAGGCGCGGTAAAGGTAGCGGTAGTCGTCTACGTTCTGCACGATGTTGCTGCCGCTGGGCAGGCTGAGCGAACGTCCGGGATAGCCGGAGCCGCCGCCCGTCTCGTAGATGAAGTCGCCCAGGTGAATGACGAAATCTACCGGTTCCTGGGCCAGATGGGCGAAGGCGCCGTAGTAACCGTTGCGGAAATCCTGGCAAGTGAGCAGGCCAAAGCTGAGCGAGGTCGGGCTACTGGTGGGGAGGGGCAGGGTGCGGCAGCGGCCGGTTCGGCTACTGACGCCCTGGTAAATAAAGCGGTAGTAGTAACGGGTTTCGGCCGATAATACGCCATCTAAGTCAATCTTGACGGTGTAATCGTGTTCCGGGCCAAAATCGTTGCCGCTGATGCTCCCTTGCGCCACTATTTGGGTGAAAGCGTCATCCAGGGCGACTTCGAAAATGAGAAATTCGGCCGAATCCCACACCTCCGGATTCACCCGCGTCCACAGAATCACCCCTGTCGCTGTCGGATCGCCTGACGCCACCGAAATACCAAACACCGTCTCCGGCGGCTGGGTGTTTGTTAGCCAACGCGTCCAGGGCCGGGCCGGCTGCAAGATATACGGCGTCAACCAGCCCAAACCGACGAACCCGACCTGGCGCATAAAATCGCGCCGGTTCATTTTCTCGGTCATAGACTGCTCCTTACAGGTCGCTGGAGGCGTCGCTCAGCCCGCAGCGAAACTCACCAGACCGCGCTTCCCGATTATTCGGAGGCCTCCGTGATGTCAATGATCTTGACGTTGTTTAAAGGCACCAGCAACCGGCGCAGCAACACCTTGGGTACATCGCCGCTGTTCACGCCCTTGTCAATGCTGTAAGCGGTGTAGACACAATCATTCCGGGTGAACACAACCGTGCTGTAGCCCCAATCGTTACTATTGAAAAACTCAACGTGCCAATTCAGCGGTTTGACAATAGATTCGTCAATGGGGAACGGCCACCAATCGGGCAACAACTCCATCAAATTGGCTGAAGTCACCGCCGGGGTCATGAATTCCACCCCCATCAGATTATTGGCTGGCTGGCTGTTGTTCTTGCGCAGGTAGTTGTATTTAACGTAGCCTGCCATATAGGTGTGCAAGTCGCCGGTCAGCAAGATCAAGTTCTTGATGTGGTTACGCAGATTGCCCATGATATAAGTGCGCTCATAGTGATAGCCGTCCCAGGCGTCCATATCCAGAAAGATATACTGCCCGTCTTGCGCCGGCTGCGGAATGACCAGAGGCATTTGCAGCACTTCGTTACCCCAGGCCTTCCAAATGCGCGTGGAATTGCGTAACCCATTGATCAGCCAGTCACGTTGTTGGAACGCGGCTTCTGTGCCCAACATGGTGCGATCGGGCGAGCGTTGTTCCGGGCAACCAGGGCTGGCGTAGCGCTGGCCGAAATCATCTTCACCGCAGGGGTGCGGCGAGCGGTAGAGGCGTTCATCGGTCATGAAAAGCTCAACCAGATCACCAAATTTGAATTTGCGATAGATGTGATAGAAGTCGTGCGGATGAGTCGCGTTGGGGTTGGTCTGAATGCGCGCCGGGACGTATTCGAGCCAGGCTTGCATGGATTCCAAACGCAGTTGTGTGAGTTGGTCCGGATTACCGTTGAAAGGATGATCCGGCGCGCCGGGAGCGTCATTCGCGTAGTCCCAGTAGCAGTCATTGGCGAATTCGTGGTCGTCCCAGATGATGATGAAAGTGTGTTGCTCTAGAGCTTGTTGGAAGAAGGGGTCAGAGCGATATTTCTTGTAGAGAAAGCGATAATCTTCGAGGTTAAGGGCGACCGTGCCTTCGCTGGGCAAGATGATTTCGCGATCGGGGTAGGGGAGTTCCTGAAAGCGGGGATCGGCCGAACTCTCGTAGATGAAGTCACCCAGATGCAGCACAAAGTCAACGTCCTCTTGCGCCAGATGGACGAACGCGCCGTAATAGCCATTCGTATAGTCCTGACAGGTCACGACCCCGAACTTCACGGCTTCGGGTTGGCTATTGGGCGCGGGCAGAGTCCGGCATCGGCCGATATGGCTGCTGGTGTTCTGGTAGAGGAAGCGGTAGTAATAGCGCACATTAGGGCCAAGCGTCCCATCCAGGTCTACCTTGACGGTGTAATCTTGATCGGGACCGATGTCGCTGCCATTGATAAGGCCCTGAACCACGATGTTAGTAAATGCTTCATCGGTCGCCACCTGAAATTCCAGCGGATCATTCATATTCCACACCGACTCGTTGATGCGAGTCCATAGAATAACGCCGCTAGATGTCGGATCGCCGGAGGCGATGGAATAGCTGAAGACAGCCTCAGGCGCGAGCGTGCGGTTAAGCAATTGAATCAGCTTTCGGGGGGGCACAAGAACATAAGGTGTGAGCAGCCCCAGGGCGCTCAGCCCGGCATGGCGGACGAACTCGCGGCGGGTCATAGGTTGATGCATGGGATGACTCCTCAAAACAGGGTTAGCCTGGGTGTGACAATGACAGTTGCTCCATTGGTAGCTAGTTGTAACAGATGGGGTAAGTCATGTCAAGCCTTCATAGCGCCGGCGCCGGTTCGAGGCGATGCGTTTGTCCGGCGGTAGCGCGCTTTGGAGGAGTCGGGGTTTTGGTGTTATGCTTGGGGGTATCTCACGTTTTTGGAGGCGCGCTACCATGAGTGGTGAACTCATTCGCATGATTTACGAGACGAACGGCTATATTTTGGGGCAGACTGTCGCGGGCCTATCCCATGCGGACAGTTTGCTCCAACCACCTTTCAAGGCAAATTGCCTGAACTGGGTGGTCGGGCATGTGGTCAATAATCGGAACTGGATTTTATCGCTGTTGGGCCTGCCGCCGGTGATAGCCAGTGAGAAGATGGCGCCGTATAAGCGCGGGGCGGCGCCAGTGCAAGAGGGGGCGGCGGTGGTGCAATTCGCGGAATTGCTGGCGGCCTATGAGCAGTCACAGATAAGGATCATGGGGGCGTTGAAGGAAATTTCGGCCGAAACCTTAGCTTCTCCCACGACCAATGGCCGCAGCTTGGCTCACATGCTCGCCTTCCTGGGCTGGCATGAAGGCTATCATATCGGCCAGACCGATCTGCTGCGCCAATTGGCCGGCAAAAACGATCAGGTGATCCCTTGACGCCGCTAGTCGGCTATTCCTCTGACGACCCATAGGAGATGACGATGACCACCCACAATTCCGCTGCATCCCCCCAAGCACTGCCGGGCGCTTCGGGCGCGCCGGCGTCTGAACGCCTACCCATCATCACTAAGCTGGCATTTGGCGTCGGCGACCTCGGTCCGGCCATTGTCGCCGGCGTGCGTGGCTTTTTTCTAAACGCCTTTTTGCTGGAAGTCGCCGGCCTTTCGCCCTATTTGGCTGCCCCCCTTTTTCTGATCATCCAAATCTGGGATGCCGTCAATGACCCTATTATCGGCGCGTTGACTGACCGCACGAATACCCGCTGGGGTCGGCGGCGGCCCTGGTTGCTTTTCGGCGCGGTTCCGTTTGGCCTGGCCTTTTTTCTCACCTGGCTGGTGCCGGATATCGGCCAGACGGCAAAATTCTTCTACTACTTGATCATCGGAATCCTGTTGGACACCAGCTTCACGGTGATCAATGTGCCTTACACGGCGCTCACGCCGGAACTTACGGCCGATTACGACGAGCGCACCAGCCTCAACTCTTATCGGTTTTCCTTTTCCATCGTGGGTGGGGTGGTGGCTTCGGCGTTACATCCCGTCATCGTGGGCATGTTCCCCAACGATGTGACGCGCGGCTATGCGGTCAGCGCCGCCGTCTGGTCGTGTTTTATCATAGCGTCGGCTCTGATCACCTTCGCCTTCATCCGGGAGAAGCCAGGCCTGACCGCGTCCCAGCCCGATGAGCAACTGGGGTTTTTAGAGGGCGTACGTATCGCCTTCCGCAACCGCGCCTTCGTCTATGCGACCCTGGTTTATTTATTGTCCTGGCTCTCTTTACAGTTCATCCAGGCCAATCTACAACTTTATGTGCGTTACTGGGCGCAACTAGACGAAGCGACCCAGTTTCCCATCCTTATTCTGGGTATTCAGCTCACAGCCTTTGTTTTCTTGTTTATTTGGTCGGCGGTGAGTCGCCGAATCGGCAAGAAGGGGGTGTATTATGTGGGAGTAACGCTCTGGATAGGGGTGCTGATCGGTCTCTTCTTTATACCGCCTGGGCAATTTATCTGGTTGCTGGGGCTGGGCGTCCTGGCGGGCGCCGGGGTTAGCCTGGTTTACCTGGTGCCGTGGAGTCTTTTGCCGGATGTGCTTGAGCTGGACGAGTTGGAGACAGGTCAACGACGGGAAGGAATATTCTACGGCTTCTTTGTCTTCCTACAGAAACTGGGTTTAGCGGCCGGCCTGGCGATTTCCAACCTGGTATTAGGCGTCAGCGGGTATATTAACCCCCACGAGACTGAAGTGACGACTCAGCCCGAGGCCACGCTGTTGGTATTGCGTCTGTTTGTCAGCTTCATCCCGGCGGCGGTTCTGGCGGTCAGCTTCCTGGCTATGCGCCGCTACCCGATTACGCGTGAGAGCCATGCGGCGGTGCGGGCGGAATTGGAGCAGCGGCGGTTGGCGGCCAAGGCAGGTGGATGAGGGGGGATTCGGCCGAATCTGCTACAAAAAAGGGTGGATAGCCCTCTATCCACCCTTTTTCCTATTT
>JAYRVN010000404.1:0-7001 GCA_041918535.1 Chloroflexota bacterium | reverse complement strand
TTCGGCCGTCGCGACCGGGTCCTTATAATAGCCGAGGAACACATTCGGGCCGCGCGCCAGGATTTCACCGTCGTCCGCGATCTTGACCTCCATCCCCGGCACAACCGGACCGACACTGCCAAAGCGCGTGCGTTGGTGCTGGTTGAAGGTGGTTGGGCCGCAATCCTCCGACTGCCCATACACTTCCAAAATGCGAATCCCCAAACTGCCGAAGAATTCCAGGATGGTGGGATTGATGGGAGCGGCGCCCGACACGCACGCCCGCGCATGATTCAGGCCGATCCCTTCACGAACTGTACTGAACACCAGTTTTTCCGCCAAGTCATTTTGCAGCTTGAGCAAACCGGTCGGCTCTTTACCCATATTGCGCAGGTTGGTGGTCTTTGTTCCCACGCCGCGCGCCCACTTGGCAATGGCCGCTTTGATGCCGGTAGCATGCGCCAGATTCGCCGACACGCCATTATAGAAGCGTTCCCACACTCGCGGCACGCCAAAGACAATCGTTGGCTGCACTTCCTTGAGATTCTCCAACACCTTCAGCGGCGACTCGGCGTAATAGACTTTATAGCCGGCGACAATCGCCCCATGAATAGTGAACATTTGCTCGGCGATATGGGAGAGCGGCAAGTAAGACAGCACCGAATCATTGGGATTGGAGTTATTGAGATCGCGCGCCGCCTCAGCCGTCCAGGTGAGACTGCGGTGCGAGAGCATGACCCCTTTGGGCGGCCCGGTCGTGCCGGAAGTATAAATCAAGGTTGCCAACTGCTCCGGCTTCAATGCTCCCAGGCGCTCATCCATGCTCTTGTCATCGACGCCATTGCCCAGGGCCAGAAATTCTTCCCAGGTTATCGCCAAGGGGTCGTCGATTTTGACGCCGCGCATCATGACGACACGTTGTAGGCGCGGCAGATTTTGGCGTTCGGCGTTGACCTTAGCCCACTGCCCGGCGTCCTCCAACAGGACAAAACGCGCTTCGGCGTGGTCAATGATATAACGCACTTCTGTCGGGGAGTTCGTGGTGTAGATGCCGGCGGCGGCTCCTCCCGCCAGCATCCCCGCCAGATCAAAAATTACCCATTCCGGCCGGTTAAAACCCAGAATACACACATTCTCGCCTGGCTGCATACCCAGCGCGATCAAGGCTTTAGCCGCCTGTCGGACCTCTGCATAATAGTCGCGCCAGTTGACCATTTTCCAGACCTCGCCGACCTTGTAACCGTAGGCCGGGCGGTCTGGAATTTCGCGGGCCTGCTTGCTTAAATAGTGAACAACAGTGGGTTCAGACAACTTTATCCTCCTCTAGGAACAAATCATTCTAGACCGTTTGGATGAGAAGACCGCTTGTTAATGGCAGAAATGTTATCGCATACTGGGAAGTTTGTCTAATACGAAAAGGGCATAAGATGGGTTGAGCGACGCGGGCAACAACCGCAGGCGACGACGACCTAAGGCTGCACGCTGATGGTCGCCAGCAGCAGGCTATCACGTTGGCCGGCGGGTGTGGCGGCGACAAGGCGGCGGTCGGGCGCAGCGATGTCGTACAGGCCAACGGTCAGGGCATACTCTCCCGGCGGTAACGCGAACGGCACGAGCAAGCCATACGGATCGGCCAGGGCGACGCCCGGCGTCCAGGTGGTGGTGGGGGCCAGCCCACCTTGCGGCTCGCTGTCACGTTGGGCCAGCGGCACGCCGTCCGGGCCGCTGAGATGGACGAAGACTTTGTAACGTTGGTTGAGCGGCGCGGTTGCCTGCCAAAAGAGGGTGAGGGTCAGGACATCGCCGGGCTGAACGCGGTCGGGGCTGAGCGTGTATCCGCGCAGCCGGATGGCGTCGCCGAACGGGACATCAAGCGTTGTGCGCATGGCGGCGGATGCGGCGCGGGGCGCGGCGTAGTAGAGGAGAAAACGCACATCGCCCACCCACTCTTCGCGGACTTTGAAGGTGTGCCCATTAAGCCAGGTTTCGACGACAGCCTGAGGGTCTTGCTGTCGGTCTCCCCAGAAGAGGGCGTAGAGATGGGTATGAGCGGCGGTCAGGCGGGTGAGTTCGGCCGAAATTTCCTCCTCCCCCATCCCCGCCAATGGCAATGGTATCACCGGCGCGCCCTGACGATGGTAATATGTGAACACCTCCCATTGATTCGGCGCATCCAGAATAACGGCGGCATCAGCATAGCCTTCGGCCGCGATACGCTGCGCCATACCCCGGTAGTCGGCGCGGGCATAAACCGGGTTGGTGTAGAGATTCAACAGTGAATGCGCTGTCAGGTTAACTAACCAGAGCGCCCCGCCGGTCAGGGCCAGCGCCAGCAGCGGGCGGACTAATCGGCGCGGCGTAACGCGTAGCAGCGTGTCGGCGGCCAGAGCGAGCAACAGCCATCCCCAAGGGATAACCATCAGCGCGAATTTATAAAAGGCGGCATCGGTGGCGCGCACGACGAGCAGGGCAGCCACAGGCGCGCCCACGCCTAGCCAAAGGAGCGCGGCTGGACGCGCCCGCCACGACAATATCAGCCCGGCAAGCAACCAGGCAAGCCACACTGCGGGGCCGATTGGCTGATTTGAGGTGGCGCCGAGGAAAAAGAATCGGCCGATATCCATCACAAACGTTATCCCTGGTTGCGGCGCGCCCCGGTTGCCGCCTAGCGAACCGAGCGCCACAGGCCACCAGGGCGCGTAGAGCAAACCGGCGAGGCCCACCAGCGCCACCCACCGCCCGCCGACGGCCCGGCCGCGCCGAGACAACACCAACCAGGCAGTATGCATGCCGATCACAACAGGGAAGAAATAATGGGTGTATAAACCGGCTGCCAAACAAGCCGTATAACCCAGCGCCCAGCCCCGGCCCTGGCGCGCCGCCCAGCGCCATAACAGCGCCGTCGCTGCCAGCGCCAACAACGCCAGCAGCATGTACATGCGCGCCTCCTGACTATAGGCGATCAGGGCCGGATTGAGGGCTACCCCAACGCCGGCCACCAGCGCCGCGCCGACCGACCCGTAGCGCCGGCCCAGGTGGAGCGTGAACGCCGTCAACAAAACGCCGCTATAGGCCGACACGGCGCGCAGGCTGAATTCGCTTTCGCCCGCCAGCTCGCGCCAACCGCGCAAGATCAGATAATAGAGCGGCGGGTGAATGTCGCTGGCGGTGCCCTCCAAAATCAGGCGCAAGCTGCGCTCGCTCAGGCGCGCGCTATTGCCCTCATCATTCCAAAAGGAGGGCGCGCCCAGGTGATACAAACGCAAGGCTAAGGCGGCCAATAAGATGAGGATCGCCACGCTGTTGAATAGCCGGGGGGAGCGGGGGAGGGTCATGGAGCCGTTTCGGCCGAATCCGGCGGCAGGCTGATTAACACCGTAAAGAAAAGCGCCGTCAGCGCGACAAGCATGAGCGGCCGACGCCAATTTGCCAACACCTTGACGCCCGGCGTCGGTTGCGGGCCGTTGGCATACGCGCTTAGAGCTGTATAAGCGGGGTAAGGCGTGAAGTCCGGCTCCATCAAACGGAAATAGTAGAAAGGCTGGTCTTTTTCGGCATCGGTGGCGCGCTTAAGAAACCAGTAGTTGACTACCCCGACCCAGGGCCACTCCTGACGGGCGCGCTGATAAAGCTGAACGGCATAGCGGGCGCGTTGCTCTTCGGTGGTTCGGCCGAAAAATTCCCCCACGCCGGCCGCCGGACTATTCCACCCCACCTCACTGATCCAAATCGCCTTGTCTGCATCGCCATGCAATACCAGCATATCCCGCAACAGCAGATGATGAGGATAGTTAATCACCGTTGGCCGCAAACGCTGATCGGCCGGGCCTGACCAGAAACCATACCCTTGGGCCGAAAAAATGTCGAAACACGCCCCATAGCCGGCTCGATAGGCGCGATCTAAAAAGATCAGATCGTTCATGTTGCGGTCGCTAAAATCAACGGTCGGGGCCAGCGCCGCCGCCAGAATCACGGCGTTCGGATTGGCTGCCTTAGCGCGTCGGTAAGCCAGGCAGGCCAATTCGGTGAACTTCTCCGGGTCGGGCGGGCGGTTTCCCCATTCAGGAAAGATGTTCGGCTCGTTCCACAACTGGAAATAGGTGATCTGCCCGGCGTAGCGCCCAACCGTCGCCGCCACAAAATCGCCGTAATCGGCGAAATTGTCGGGCGGCCCGTGGGAATCGAGATTGTCCGGGCCGTTGCCCACGGCGCGGCTCCAGGCCGGCGGGTTATCCAGACGCGCGATAATCTGTAAACCATACTTGGCGGCGACGGCCACAATCTGATCATATTTGTCCCAGGCGTTGACCACGCCCACGGCCTCCACGTTGCGCCGGTCGCTGAAATCCCCTTTGGCGTGAATTTCAATGTCTTCCCAACTGAACTGCTGGCGGAGAAAACGAAAGCCGGCGACCTGCGCCAGGCGCGCGCTCTCGTCGCGCACAGCCGGGTCCGGCTCTTGCTCCAAAAAGACGTTCATGCCAAACGGGGAGACATCGGTATGGGTGATGGCGGCGTGGGGCGCAAGTTGGGGATTCGGCCGAATCACCGTATTTAGCCAATGCGCCACCCCGCGCACCTGACCCGGCAGCGCCTCCTCCCCCGTCAGGTCTGCCAGCGAACGCGCCGCCGGCCAGATACTCAGGCCCAAACCGACGATAGCCAAAACCAGAATAGCTCGGCGTAACATACATTTGATTATAGCCGATTTCCCACGCCTCTTCCGCCGTCCCGCCCCTATCCGGCTGTCGGCGAAAAATAGTACCTTAGTCGGGCTGTTATTCTCGGCCGCCTATGTTATAGTGGCCTCGGTTCAACTCATCAATGGGTTCAGCTTCGGCAGCCTGGCAGAACAACCAGGCGAACAGGCAGAAGGCGGCAAGGCGAGGATGACGGTATGGTACTAGATGGTCTTCAGACCTTCACAGCGCATGATTGCAGGAGTTTGATGCCTATCGTAGCGCTCGAGTTAGAAAACGGTTCCCAGCCAGGAGTCTACCGGTTCACGATCATAGGGGGACAGCGCAAGGCCTTGTGGGATATCTGGTATGAAAATCGGCCGATTCTTCTGCGCAACCTTAGCGGGGTTGAACTCCGTGTCCTCATCGCCACATTCCCGATACAGCGTGACGGATATGGCCTCATTCGCCTGGACGCGCTGGGGCAATGAAAAGCGCACCCGTTCGTTGATCCACCGTCGTGTGCGGCGGTCGCCCAATCCCGTTGCGCCCAGGCGCGCTGTCATAACGCGCTGCGTAATCCTTTGCCCTACCTCCGGCTCTCTGGTAAACTTCAGACAAACTAACAATCGGACGGTCTGCACATCCGGCTTTGTCTGTTGCCCTGGAGGTATGGAAATGCTCACCTGGATCGAAAAAATCCTGTTTGTTGTCCTGGCAGGCTCGATGCTATACCTGACCTATACCACCTTCAACCGCGCCTACCATGTCGTGCTGCGCGGCCAGGGTCCGGACAAATTGCGCCTCGATGGCCTGTTGCAACGCCTCTGGCAAGGTTTCGTGGCTCTCATCACCCAGGGCGACATCATCCGCAACCGCACCTTCACTTCCTTGCTCCATTACGGCATTGCCTGGGGGTTTATCTTCTATTTCCTCGTCAACGGCATTGACACCCTGACCGGCTATCTCCCCCCGGCCTGGCACATCTGGGACGCCGAGCACAACCTTCTCATTGGCAACATCTACCGCCTTCTGGCAGACCTGTTCACCGCCAGCGTCCTGGTTGGCATGATCTACTTCCTCATCCGGCGCTTTGCCGTTCGCGATCGTGCCCTCACCATCCATCCCCAGGTGAAGCTGTTAGACAAAGTGCGCCAGGGCGGTATTTCACGGGATTCGCTCATCGTCGGCGCTTTTATTTTGCTGCATGTCGGCTCACGCTTCACCGGCGCGGCCGTCAGCCTGGCGCGGCATGGCCCTGATGTCTGGCAACCCCTGGGATCGCTCTACGCCAATCTCTTCGCCGGCTTCAGCCCTGGCGCGCCGACCGTGCTGGATCATGCGGCCTGGTGGCTGGCGCTCGGCGCGATCTTCCTTTTCCTGCCTTATTTCCCCTACACCAAACACGCCCATCTCTTTGTCGGCCCGCTCAACTTCATGACTCGGCCGGAACGTGGGGCGCTCGGCGCCATGACGCCGCTTAATCTTGCCGATGAAACCCAGGAGAAGTTCGGCGTGGCAACGCTGACCGACCTCAGCCAGACACAAATCCTGGATGCTTTTGCCTGTATCATGTGCAACCGTTGCCAGGAGGCGTGCCCGGCCTATAACACCGGCAAGGAGCTCTCGCCGGCTGCGATCGAAGTGAACAAACGCTATTTTATCTGGCAGAATTTCGTGCCGCTGGCAACCGGCGCGCCGGACGTGACGCCGCTGCTGGATTTTGCCCTCAGCGAGAGCGCCTTGTGGGCCTGTACCACCTGCGGCGCGTGCAGCCAGGTGTGCCCGGTCGGCAACGAGCCGATGATGGATATTCTGGACATCCGTCGCCATCAGGTATTGACGGAAGATAGTTACCCATCCCAATTGAAGAATGCTTTCCAGGGCATTGAACGGCGCGGCAATCCGTGGGGCGCGACGAACAGCCGGCTGGAATGGATGGCGGGTCTGCCGTTCACAGTTCCCACCGTCGATGAGAACCCGGACTTTGAGTACCTCTTCTGGGTGGGATGCGCCGGGGCGTATGATCCTGATGCCCAAAAGGTGGCGCAGGCGGTGGCGACCATTCTGCACGCGGCGGGTGTTAGCTTTGCCATTCTCGGCGACCAGGAAACGTGCACCGGCGACCCGGCGCGGCGGGCCGGCAACGAGTATCTCTTCCAGGAGATGGCCCGCGCCAATATCGAGACACTCCAACAATATGGTGTGCAAAAAAAACGCATTGTGACGAGCTGCCCGCACTGCTTGACGACGTTGGGAGTGGAGTATCTGGCGCTGGGTGGGCATTTCACCGTGTTCCATCACACGCAACTGATCGCGGACCTGGTGGGCCGTGGCCGGTAG
>JAYRVN010000403.1:0-3836 GCA_041918535.1 Chloroflexota bacterium | reverse complement strand
CCTCCAGACCCAACGCCTCAGCCAGGAAGCTTTCCATTTGGCCGAGCGTGTTGGCGCGCAAAACATAGACCGGTTTCTTTTGGCGCTCTGCCTCGGTCACCAGGCGGCGATGTTTACGATAATAGCTTTTGAGCGTCACCATCAAGCTGGCATCTTCCAAACGCTCTTCAATCTCCAGATCAACGCCAAGTTGACGGGCAGCCTGCAACAGCCGGTTGCGCGCCACGCCAAACGAATAGACGCTCAGACGCTTATTGCCGGCCGTTCTATTGGCCGAAGCCGCCGGTTTCAGACTCGAGGCTGGAAATTCGGTCCCAGTCGAAGAGCGGGCATTGCTTACACCTCTACTCTCCGGCTGTAACGCCCGCTCGCGACCAGGACGCCGCGCCGGCTCGTTTTCATCGTGCAAATCCCGCCGCCGTCCGGTGACACTGGGCGTTGTGGTTAAGCTCTCGCCCATTTCCACGTGAATTTTGCCGTTGTCATCACGATAACGGTGCTCAACACTGACCGGCCGCCCGCGCAACGTGGCATCTACGGAGGCGGCCACCTCGCGATGCACAATTAACCATTGCCGTTCTTGGATTTCAATCAACACATCAAATGTGGGGGGGGCGCGACGTTCCAGCACCGTTTTCTGTGTGCCGCGCCGCCGGGCTTCTTCATCCGAAAGCGTAACGCTTTCAATGCCGCCGACGAGATCGGAGAGGGTGGGATTGAGCAGGAGATTCTCCAGCGTGCGCCCGTGAGCCGTGCCGATAAGTTGCACACCGCGTTCGTTGATGGTGCGGGCGGCCGCAGCCTCTTGTTCTCGGCCGATTTCATCAATCACAATCACTTCAGGGTTATGATTTTCCACCGCCTCAATCATAGTCTCATGCTGATAGGAAGGCTGGGGCACTTGCATACGCCGAGCGCGCCCAACGGCGGGGTGAGGAACATCGCCGTCGCCGCCGATTTCGTTGGAAGTGTCAACCACCACAACCCGCTTGTGCTCAGCCAGAATGCGGGCAATTTCGCGCAGCATGGTTGTCTTGCCCACACCCGGCCGACCTAACAACAGAATACTATGGCCTTCGGCGACGATATCATCAATGATATCAACGGTGCCATAAACCGCCCGGCCGATACGGCAGGTCAGCCCCACTACTTCGCCGCGGCGGTTGCGGATGCCGGCGATGCGGTGCAAAGTCCGTGCAATGCCCGCCCGATTGTCGGCGTCAAATTCGCCGATGCCATTAACTACCTGAGCAATCTCAACGTCCGTCACTTCAGACTGACGCAGAACTACTTCGCCATCCACGAAGCGCGCCGCCGGTAACCGCCCCAGGTCCATGATGACCTCGAGCAATTCGTCAGCCCGTCCCAATCGTTCTAAGGAGGTGCGGATGCTCTCCGGCAGAATCTCAAGGAATAGCATCAGGTCCGCGTGAGCTTGTTGTTCGGGAATGTAAACTTGTTTATCTGAAGTCATGTAAGTATCTGGAGGATAATTTGACGGCCTGGACGACGGTTTACCACACAACCGCCTAGGTCAACCAGAGCAATCTCCAGTTGCGCCCGGTCGATCACTGCCGCCTGTTGACTCATCTCGTTTAGAATAGCAATCCCCCGCCGGATAGACAAGTAAGCGAAGAGCTTTTCCACGTATTTTCTAACACGTTACCTTCTGGCCGGGCTACTCAACCGTAGGGCGCTTGGCGGATTAAGGAGGTGGGGCGAGCGATGGCCCGGTCCAGGCGCAGTTCGGCTTCCAGGCTTGGTGACAGTTTGCGGGCATGATGGGTGGTGTGGCGAACGAGCATGGCCTGGCTTCCCCAGTATTCAAAGCCATTGCGTTGCAGGGCTCCTTGCAACCAATTTTGATAACGGCGCAAGCCACAGTAGAGGGCGTATTCACGGGCAGGCGGTCTGTGACTGAGGACAGCGGCTACGATCTGGTCGGCTTGCGTTTGGGCGTTGGGATGCATGAAGAGGTGCAGCCATTCCGCCTCGCGGCCGGTCTCAATATGGATGTAGGCGGCGAGCTCTTGTCCGGCGTATCGTACCCAACTATACCGCCCGACGGGAGGGTGCGGTTCAACCAGTTGGATCATGTTGGGGACGGTATGCGCATACAGCAGTTGCACATCCCAAGCGTATTCGGAGGTATAGTCAGTCAGGTCAACCGGCTTGTTACCAGAGGGCGAAACATATTGACGTATCCAGATGTCCTGGCGGGTGTAGATGACAAAACCGGCGCGCCGCAGAATGGGCAATTCAGGCCCGTGTTCGTCTACTTCGGCGATAATGTTTTGCACACCCAACGCGCCGAGGACGGCAGTGAGTTCATCGAGGAGGGATAGCCAGGCGTCTTCGTCAATGAAGGGGGCCGGCGGGTCGTTGGGGGCGGCGGTGGACGTGGATTCGGCCGAACCTACATACAACAGATGCGCCTTCACCCCATCCGCCTGCCGGGCAACCTGAGCAAAGCCACATACCTCTCTCTCCTCCGCTTTCCATATATAGGTCGGAAAATCACCACCCGTCAATAAATTGTGCAACGCCCCCCGCAAAGGATTCGGGTTCCGCGTTAACGCCAACTCAACATGCAGCGGAATGCCCTGCCGGCTAAGGCGATACAGCAAATTAGCGTCGCGTAATTGAAAGGGCCGTAGCATGACAAGCAGGAGTTTAGCAGTCTCCATAGCCGGACGCAAACCGGCCGACAACCTCTGCGCCGCCTCATTGCGATCCGTCTTGTCTGGTGTCTTCCTCTAGAAACTCGTGTTATAATTCCTCCATGCGTTCCGTTGTGAAAGAAATCACAAGCTGGCAACCTCGCCCCCCGACAACTTTTTACCGGCGGCAATCGAGGCCTGGCCACGCATTAAAGCAAAAACGATTCATGGAGGCAACCTGTGCTTGGATCACTGAGGCTGACGGTTCAGGAAAGTATCCGATATCGCGGGCGCTCAGGCCATTATAGTTGGTTGGCGCATCGCCTATCCGGTCTGGCTATTCTCGGCTTCCTGGTGTTGCACGTTTGGGACACATCCTTCGCCCACTATTTCCCTAACCTGTACGAGTGGACCGTATCCCTCTACAAAACACCTCCTTTCGGTGCGGGCGAAATCCTCGTCGCGGGCGCAGTTCTTTACCACGCTCTGAACGGCATTCGCGTCACCCTTCTCGACTTCAAACCGGAGTGGTGGCATTATCAGGCGCGCAGCGCCACGTTGGTCTGGGCTATCTTTGCCGTTCTCTTCGTCCCGGCCGCCATCTACCTGATCTCGCTGATCGTAGGCCATTGTCAACATGCCCCGGTCTGGCCTAACGGCGTGGCGGCCAACTCTTGTTGGTCAATTCCGCCCTTAAGCGCCTTTGGCATCGGCAACTAGACGCTTCAGGAGGCAAAACATCATGACAACCACCATCAGCAACACCCGCACTATCCCCCGTCAGGTCCAGGTGAAGGCTAATCTTGAAAACCTGGCCTATTTGTTCATGCGCATGTCCGGCATCTCTCTGCTGCTGCTGGCTGTCGGGCATCTCTTCGTGCAACTCATCCTCAATGACGTCCACAATCTGACGCTGATTTTTGTGCAGCAACAGTGGGATGCCTGGGGTTGGAAAGTTTATGACATGCTGCTTCTGGTTTTCGCCATGGCGCACGGCTTGAATGGCTTCCGCAACGTGTTGGGAGACTATGTTCAGAGTGCCAAACGCATGCAGGTCATCAGCACCGTCCTCCTTGTCTTTTTCATCATCACGGTCATCGTCGCCGGGTTGGGCATCGCCGCCTTTGATCCCGACGCGGCCAGTTCATTGTTAGGGTAATAAAGCCTATGGCATCT
>JAYRVN010000402.1:0-4611 GCA_041918535.1 Chloroflexota bacterium | reverse complement strand
CCCTTCACTGCGCCCGCGTCAGGCAGGATCGCCGTCAAGGTGATTAACCATTACGGCGACGAGGTACTCAAGGCGTTTAGCGTATAGCCCTGACGGGAGCGCGCAGTCAGAAGACGACCCCGGCAGCTCTTCAGATCACTCGGCCAACCTGAAATGGAACAGGCTGGAGACGGGCAAAAGGCCAGTGGGATTCCGGCTGTCATAGACGCCTTGAATCAAGGTGATGTGCAGGCTGGAGCCGTCATTGGCGGGGTAAAAGGCCAGGCCTTCCGTTTCCAGCCAGGGATCGTCCGGGTAGACGCCCGGCAAATCTATCAGCCGAAACAACTCCGTGACCTGCCCGGTATCCAGTTCAATGCGATAAACGGTGTGGTTATCGTCGTCGGCGGCGGCATAGAGGGCGCCGTCGTAGACCTTTGCGCCCTGGATGCGCCCCAGGGTGACATCCAGGGGAATGGCCTTGACGAAGGTGAAATTGCTCAGATCGTAGGCGTTGATGCGGTCAATCGGATTCCATTTGGCTGAATAAGCCAATCCCCGCGCCGCGTCCACGGCCACCCAGGGGACGCCATCGTTTTGAATATCCGTGGGCAAGGGAAAATAGTCGCCGGTGAAAGCCAGCGTTTGGGCATCGTAGAGGGCAATGACCGGCCCGTTGCGGTCATCCCCATCCTCAATCGGGGCGTAGAGGCGGCCGGCGTAGTAGTCCAGGCAGCCGATGTGGTCGCTGCCGCGCAGCCGCAACGGGCGGGGGATGGCTCGCGGATCGTTGGCGAGGATGGTGTAATCGAGAGTGGTGCGCTGGAGGCCATATTGCCAGGAGAAAAGCAGGGTGTTGGTGTCGCTGTCAAAGGCGACGCCTTGTGAGCGTTGCAGGGCTTGGGTCAGGCTGAAGTGGTCAACGCCGGTCATGACCCAATCTTCGGCCGAAACAGTGCCGGCGGCGATAACCAGAATCAGCAAGGCAGCTGAGAGCGTGATGAGGGTGCGCTTGGTCATGAGGGAACTCCTTGGGCATTATGCGGGGGCGGGAGGAGGGATTCGGCCGAATCCCAGCCAAATTCCGCCAGCAAAGGCAAGTGATCCGACGCCTCCGCCAGACACGGCGCGTCTTCCACTACATGGCAGGCGCGCAAGCGCGCCGTCATAACCGGGTCGGCCAGAATGTAATCATAGCGCGTCGTCAGGTTGCCCGGCCGCCAGGTGAACCCATCGGCCGTCGGATTCAGCGCGCGGAAACAATCCGTATAACCGGCGCGCAACAAGCGCGGCAAGGCCAGCCGGAAGATCAGGCCCAATTGGAGCCACATCACCCGCCGCATCCGGGGCGGATTGCGCCGCTGCAACACCCGATCGCCCGGCCCGATGGCGTTGAGGTCTCCCACAATCAGATGCGGCCCCGGCGTTGCCGCCCGGATCAGGCGCAGGAGCGCGCCGGCGGCGCGCCAACGCTGCAACTCATAGGGCAACAACAAATAAGGCAAAAAGTGACAATTATAGACGGCGACCATGCCCCACGGCGTCTCATGCCAGGTTTGCAACACCGCCTGGGTCAGGGGCGGTCGGTTCTCAATCCGATGGGCGTGGATAGGGAAACGCGACAGGGTAGCGATGTGCCGGTCGCCGCTGCCGCGCTCCCACACATAGAACAAGCCGAGGCGGGCGGCTAGTTCGGCCACAACGGCGGCGTGATCCGCTTCATTGAGGGTGATAATATCCCCCGGCAACGCCTCAAGGGCGGTTGTCAAAGCCGCCAGGCGCTCCGGCACGCCAAATTCAATGTTATAGGTGACGACGCGCAATGTCGGCATCGGGTATCGGCCTGTGTAAAAGCATTCCAGGTTATGACTGTAGCAGGCTCAGCCCCATTCGGCAACAGGCAACAGACCGCCGACTTCCAAAGACGGCCATAACATGGTATCATGCTAAGTGTCGGAAGCCTGCGGTTGTGCATATCGGCGGGCAGACAAGATTGTTAATCAGGGCTGCCCTGGGCGGCGACTGGATTCGGCCGAATTTCTTCTCACTTCATCTTCTCAAGCCAAAGACTCTGCCATGTTCCACTTAACTACCCCCCCTCTCGACATCGGCCTGCGCACTGCCGCCGTTTACCTGCTCATCCTGCTCGGCCTGCGCGCCGCCGGCAAGCGCGAAGTCGGCCAGATGACGCCCTTCGACCTGGTATTACTACTACTAATCGCCAACGCCGTGCAAAACGCCATGGTTGGCCCTGATACCTCACTAACCGGCGGCCTGTTGGCGGCGGCGGTGTTGATCCTGCTCAACAGCCTCATCGCCCGGCTGCGTCTGTCCTCGCCGCGCCTGCGCCGTCTGGTAGAAGGCACACCAACCCTGCTAATCCTGCATGGCGAAGCCATCGCCGCCAACCTGCGGCGCGAGAGCGTCGACATAGAGACGCTGGAAGCCGCCCTACGCGAACATGGCGTGACCGAAGTCAGTCAGGTGGAGATGGCCGTTCTGGAGACGGATGGCAGCATCAGCGTTGTGCCGACCGGCTCTCCAACCAGCCGGGGCAAACGTCAGGTGAGAACCATCCGCCACGCCTGATTCGGCCGAAACGCCTGGAGAAACCCTGTATGTCCCCTGGCAGCCATGTTTCGTACCCACCCTCTTTCCGGCAACGCCGCCCCGGCTTGCGCAAGGTTATCCGGGCTATATTGCTTTTGCTCGTGCTGGGGCTGGTGTTGCATCTCCTCTTGCCGCAACTGACCACGTTCAAACAGTCGTGGCTCGTCATCCAAGCCATGCCACAATGGCTGGTTATCCTGGCCGCCGCCGCCCAGGTCTTGAGCCTGACCGGCAGCGCCTTGCTACTGCGGCTAGGGGTGGCGGTTGTCGGGCAACGCCTTTCGCTCATCAGCGGCCTGATCATTGCGCTGGCCTCCAGTAGTATTGGGCTGCTCGCCGGCGGCATGATGACCTCGATAGCCGGCACCTTTCGCTGGCTCCGGCACAGCGGCGTCAGCGCTGCCGGGGCCGGCCTGGCCGGCATGCTGCCATTTCTGTTCGGCAACCTGGTGCTGACCGTCCTGGCGATTTTCGGGCTAGGCCATCTGTTCATTCGGCATGATCTGACGCGCTGGCAAAGCGTGATTTTTGGCCTGGTGTTATTGATCCTGGCGGCGGCATTGGGTCTGGCGTTGTGGGGGGAGCGGAATCGGCCGATTCTCACCCACTACGCCCATCGCCTCAGCCAACGTTGGTCGCGCCGTCGCCGGCGCCCTTTCGACCCCACGCGCCTGGATGCCTCCATCGAACAAGCCTACCACATCTGGGACCAGCTACGCGGCGGCGGTTGGCGCGGCCCGCTGTTTGGCGCATTGTTCAGCAGCTTTTTCAACCTGCTCGCGCTCTTCATCCTCTTCCGCGCCGCCGGTTTTCCCATTGACTTCGGCGTTTTGCTGGCGGGCTACGGTTTTCCTTTACTACTCGGCAAGGTCAGCCTGATTCCCGGCGGCCTCGGCGTCATTGAGGGCGCGATGACTGCCATTTACACCACGCTGGCCGTGCCCACGCACATAACCGTGGTGGTCATCCTGGCCTTCCGGGCGTTAACCTTCTGGCTGCCGACGCTAATCGGCTTCCTGGCTTTCTTCTACTTGCAACACAGGGTGCAGACCCGGCGACCGGCTGATCAGGCGTCCGACGAAGCGGCCGGTGTGAGCGCCGCCCACAACAACGCCGCCCCGCTATAGGCGTAGGACAACCAGTGCCAGGCAATCGCGCCGAGCGTGAAGACCAGCCCTTTTTGCCGGAAGAAGAACAGATAGAGCGGGGCGTTCAAGGCGAGCAGGGTTAAGCCGCCCCACGCCGACAGCCATCGCGCCCACTTTCGGCGGCGAGCCGGCCACAACCGCGCCGCCATCAATGCCAGCGCCGGGACGCTCAGACGCGCCGACCAGCGCAAATTGAGATCGGCCGGGGGACGCCGGTCGCCCAACGCCAGCCATAAACGCGCCCACGGCAGCGCGCGATCACGGATGTCGGAACGCAACAACCCCACAACCGTCCAGCGTTTCAGATGTTTCACCTGCACCTCACGCGCCAGGCGAATGCGCTGGCCGGCCGCGCGCAGCCGATAGCCCAATTCAATATCTTCCACCGCCGGGCGCGGGTAACGCGCAGCGTCGAAACCGCCGATTGCCTGGAAAACATCGCGCCGAATGACGCCGCAGCCGGCCCAAAAGGTGGCTGCATCCGGCCGAGCGGTCTGATGGGTGTAATGATGCAGCAGATTTTTGTATTGCGAGATGAAATTGGGGGCGGCGGGCGCGTCGTCGTAGGCGCCGAAGAGGGCGGCCAGGGTCGGATCGGCCGAAAGCAGCGCCGCGGCCCGGCTCAGGCTATCAGGGTGCAATTCACAATCGGCGTCCAGGAAAAACAGGTAACGCCCGGCGGCATGGGTCGCGCCGAGGTTGCGGGCGGCGGCGGGGCCGGCGCGCTGGGGGGTATGCCATACCTGAGCGCGAAAATGATGGGCAATTTCGGCCGAATCATCCGTCGAGCCGTCATCTACCACCACCAATTCCCAATCCCGGAAGGTCGAAGCCCACACCGCCGCCAGACAACGCCGCAACGCCTCTCCCCCGT
>JAYRVN010000401.1:0-3297 GCA_041918535.1 Chloroflexota bacterium | reverse complement strand
CGAAGGTGAGGTTGACGGTGTCGAAAATGCTACGGCGCATGAGGCGAAAGTCACAGTCAACATCCTTGAGTTGCAGGCCGAAGAGGAATTTGATGAGATATTGGTAGATTCGGCCGATAATGATCCGCAGCCAGGGATCATTGCGTTCGATCTTCCAGCCGTTGATAAAATCCACTTTGCCGTCCACCAACGCCGCCAGATTCTTCAATTCACGCGGATCGTACTGGGCGTCGCCGTCGGTGTAAAAAATCCACTCCTTCGTAGCGCTGGCGAAGCCGGTGCGCAATGCCCCGCCGTAGCCGCGATTTTGCGGGTGGTGGATGATCCGCACCTCGTCCGGGTATAGGTGCGCCAGCTCATCCAGGACAGCCGCCGTATGGTCGCGGCTGCCGTCGTTGACGACAATCACTTCATAATCGGACGCGATTTCGCGCAGCGTCATGAGCGTGGTCACAACCATGCTGGCAATGGTGCCGGCGTCGTTATAGGCCGGGAAAAAGGCGGAAATACTCAGTGGCGGCGGTGTGTTCATAAGTTGAGTCAGCCGGCCATCCGGCCGGCGGTAGCGTCTGACGTGGCCCATGCCGCCTGCCTGCGCCCGCGCGGAGGGGGGACAGGTTGCCGGCGGTATGATAAAATGGCGAGCGTTAATAAGCGCACCGGCATGATCATAACGCCTCTGCCGGAAATTGGCGAGTAAAGGCCGACAAGCCTGGAAAAGCGAAACGCCGGGCTTGGCAACAAACTCTATGACGACGACAGCCTTGAACAACGTAATGCCGGGTTTCTTCCACCTGTGGCAGCGGCGGCCGGCCTGGTGGCTGGTGTGTCTGGCCGGCCTGGCGGTGCTGGGCGCCTGGTTGTCAACCTTGCAGCGCGACATCGGGGCCTCGGACGATCCGTCGCCGGAGGCTGTCGGGATTGTGGCGTCGCTGATGGATGATTCGGCCGAATTTGTCATCGCCTGGCACACCTGGGGCGTCAGCCATCCCCCCGGCTACCCGCTGCTAAATCTGCTTGGCAATCTGCTCACGCCCGTCTTGGCCTGGGTGACGCCCACACCCGTCGCCGCCGCCGGCCTGGTCTCCTTGTTGTGCAGCCTGGGCGCATTAGGCTTCTTGGCCGCTCTGGTCTGGCAAGCCACCCACGACGCGGCGGCGGCAGTCGTCGCCTTCCTCCTGCCCGCGCTAGGACGCCTAACCTGGCTCTATGCCGGCGTGGCCGAAGTCTACGGTCTGGGCCTGTTTTTGGCCCTGGCCGCCCTGGTTACGGCTGTGGCGGTCGGGGCGCAACCGACGCCGCGGCGAATCCTGGCGCTGGGGCTGGTCTGCGGGTTGGCCGTCGGTCACCATCGCACCCTGGCGGCGCTCGGTCCGGCCCTGCTCTATGCCGCCTGGCCGGCCCGACGGGCCGGTTGGCGCGTTTGGCTGGGCGCGGCGGCGTTAGCGATCTTATCGCTGGGAGTCTATGCCTATTTGCCGATTACCGCTGCCGCCGGTTCTCCCTGGGTATATGGCCGTTCACCGGCCACCTGGCCCGGCTTCCTGGATGCGTTGCTAGGGCGCGAATATGGCGCGCAGTTATGGCTCCGCCTGGATAGTTGGACGGCGGCCTGGGCGTTATTGGTGGGGCGCTGGCGGTATGTAGCCCAAGAAATGACCGCGCCCGGCCTGATCTTGGGTTTGGTCGGCCTGACGCTGGGCATCAGCCGACCGCACACACGCCGCTTGGGTATCACGCTAGGGCTGGTGTTTACCTTTTACTGCCTCGCGCCGGTGAGTCAGTCATTACTCATCGGCACCCATCTGCTGATCATGGTGTCCAACCTGGTGTTGGGCGGCGGCTGGGGCTTGGGCCTGGCCGGATTAATGGCGCGCCGGTCATGGCTGGGCGCTGTAGGGCTGGTTCTGACGGCGGCCGTGTTACTATTTGCCTGGCGCACCCATCGCCCGGAAGTGCTGACTTACACCCAAGACTCGTTAGGCCGGCAAATCATAGAAGCCGTCAAAGGGCTAGACGACCCCCGGCCGACGGTGGCGGCGGTGTGGGGGCCGCGTTATTTTGCCCTGGCTTACGGCAAATGGGTGACGGGTGAGCTGGCGTCCATCGAATTGCTGAATAGTTGGGCCAATCTGGCTAATCTGCCGCCGCCGGCGCGTTTGCCGCCGGTGATTTATACGTTGTCGCCGTTGCTATATGTGGCCGGGCCGGAGCAATGGGCGACCTGGCGCGGCGGGCCGGTTTATCTGGAATCGGCCGAAGATGGGGTGGTGGCGGTGCGTAGCGCGCCGCGGCTGATAGCATTGGCAGAGCGGGAGGGGGATTCGGCCGAAATTCTTCTCCACGCTGCCCACGCCTGGTTGACCGCCGACGGCGACGTGCGGCTCACGGCGGAGTGGCTGGCCCAACGCCAACCCACGACCGATTATCACGTCTTCGCCCACGTCACCGACAAACGGGTGGTGGCGCAGCCCACCGACATCCTGGCGCAAGGCGACCGCGCCCATCCCGTCTACGGCTTCTCTCCCACCTCGCGCTGGGTAGCCGGGCAGTTGGTGCGCGATGACTATCGGATCAGCTTGCCGCCCGCCTCCCGCCCGCGCACTGTTATTGTGGGCTTATACACCACCGCCCCCGACGGCCGGTTCATTAACTACCTCAGCCAAAGCGTGCCTATCCAGGACGCGCCCTAATAATGTACATTCACCGTCGTGCCGTAGTCGCTCCAGTAGTAGAGCCACTGGGCATCGGCAATGGTGAGGTTGACGCAGCCGTGACTCATCGGATGGCCGAAGTTGTTGTGCCAATAGGTACCGTGCAGAGCGTAGTCCCGATAGAAATACATCACATAGGGCACATTCGGCAGGTAGTAGTCTGACCCGCTCATGGCTTGCGACTCATAACGCAGCCAGATGTTGAATGTGCCGGTCACCGTGGGATGGGCCGCCACACCGCTTGACATCGCCGTATTCAGGACGGGGATGTTGCCTTCATAGGCAGTGAGCGTTTGATAGGTGAGGTTGACATCAATCCAGCGGGTTCCGGGGTTGCCGGGTGTGACCGCGGCCGGAGGGCTACCGGCCGCCGGGATGTTCAAGACCTGCCCGGTATAGATGTGATTGGGGTTGGCGATGCCATTGGCTGCGGCCAGCGCCGTCCAACTCAGATTGTAACGCCTGGCGATGCGGGCCAATGTGTCGCCGGCTTGTACGGTGTAAACGCCGGCGTTGCCGCCTACCGGCGTCGGGCCGGGGGCGGGTTGACTGTTGCCGGGCAGCGTGAGCACCTGGCCGGTGT
>JAYRVN010000400.1:0-10067 GCA_041918535.1 Chloroflexota bacterium | reverse complement strand
GGCAGCGCGCAACTGGCCCAAACCGAGGCCAACTTCATCGCCTACGGCGTGCCTTATGAGCGCTTAGACGCAGCCGATTCCAACCGGCGCTTTCCCCACTTCTTCTTGCCGGAGGGCAGCCAGGCGCTCTATCATCCGGACGGCGGCGTGGTCTTCGCCGACAAAGCTGTGCTGGCTTTCTGGCGGCTGGCTCAGGCCGCCGGAGCCGAGACGCAGACAGGTGAACGGATTGTCAATCTGGACGTGGTGGGCAATCTCGTGCACTTGCGCGGCGCGTCCGGCGCGGTTTATCGGGGGGAGCGGCTCGTTGTGGCGACCGGCAGTTGGTCGCGCCAGGTGTTGCGCCAGGTCGGCCTGGATGTGCCGCTGACGGCGCTCCAGGTGCAAGTCGCGCACTTTCCCGTGCTAGGGACGCTTTCACACGGGCCGGAAGCCATGCCTTATTTCATTGATTACCATGGCGAGCATTTATTCTATGGCTTGCCGCAACTGGAAGTGCCCGGCGTCAAGGTGGGGTGGCACAGCGCCTATCGTGAGTTAGCAGACCCCTATAGCGAGCAGCCGATAGACCTGGACAATTTGGCGCTGACGCAGCGCTTTGTCGGCGAACGCTTGCCGCACCTGGGTCTGGAGCCGCTGCGCATCATCACCTGCCGCTATACGATGACGCCCGACGAGCATTTTGTCCTGGATCGCCACCCGACGCTGCCGCAGATCGTCATTGGCACGGGCTTTTCCGGGCACGGTTTTAAATTTGCGCCGGCGTTGGGGGAGATTCTGGCCGATCTCGTTCTGGATCAGCCGCCGCAGTTGGACTTGCGCCGGTTTGCCCTGGGCCGTTTCGACAGCACGCCGGCGGACTGAGGCGAGGCTACCCGTTGGGCGCGCCGGCGGTGACAGTTTGGACGGAGAAGGTGACGGTGGGTTTGTATTTGGCCGGCGAGCAACCGACCAATTCGGCCGAATTCGTTTCCTGACGCAGGTCAATCACAACGACGCGCCCGTCGGTCATCTGGAAGCGCACCCGCCACGCGCCGGCTGTCGGTTCGACAGCTTCCAGCAGACGCAACGCACTCAGCCCGCGCAACCCCCAGGCTTGCCGCAAATGCGCCTCCGCCGCCTGGGCCGCCGGCGGATAATACGTCCGCCCGCGCAAGCGCTCCAGCCATAACTCGCCCTGCTGCCGCGCGGCCTGGAGCGTTGCCCCATCTTCCGGGCGCAGATAGCCGTATTGCGCGCCCTCCGGCAGCCACAGAGCCACGGCGGCGTAGCGATGGCCGCCCTGGTGGCTGGATTGCCACAAGGTGTCGTCCGCCGTCGGCAGCCAGTTGCGGTAAAGATCGGCGCCGAAGCGGGCGCAACAGCGATCGCGCTTACCGTTGGTGCAGACGAGGGTCAGGCGTTCGGCCGAAAGTTGTTCCGCATACTTCGCGCCGCGCCGCAAGGCCGTCAGGTCTAGCCTCAGCAGATCCGCATAATCGGCCAGATCGAAGCGATAGAGGCGTTGATCGTCCTCAGCGGCGACGGCCACATAGCAGCGCAGAAAGGCGTCAATTCGGCCGAATTGGCGAATGAACAGCGCCCGCCCGCCCGCCGCGCCTACACCGGTTAGCCAGGCCTGAACCGCCGGCGGCAGCTTGTTCTCCTTGACCACATCGGCCGACCAGGGCTGGTTGACCTCTAACAATACCCACCAGGACGCCTCGGTGGCTGTCCCGGCGGGCGAAGCTTCCGCCAAGCGTGACACTTCAGCGCAATAGGGCGTAATGACACTTTCATCCGACATCCGGCAACCTCTCCACGCAGTTTAACCCATGTTACAATAGGTGGGTTCATCCGACAATACGCGCGGTATGGTGGCCGACCACGCCCAGATTTTTCGGCCGATTAAGGATCCCCCCATGACCATTCTACGCACCCCCGACGATCGCTTTGATAACTTGTCCGGTTACCCGTTCGCGCCGCATTATGTGGAGGTGGATGGCCTGCGCTTGCACTCTGTAGATGAAGGCCCCCGCGATGCCGAGCCGGTACTCATGTTGCACGGAGAGCCGACCTGGTCCTTTCTCTACCGCCACATGATCCCTATCATCACGGCCGCCGGCTTTCGGGCTGTCGCGCCTGACTTGCCCGGCTTTGGCAAGTCGGACAAACTGGCCGAGCGTAGCGGGTACTCCTATCAAAAGCTGGTGGATTGGCTGGCCGCCTGGCTGGAGATTATGGATTTGCGGCAGATTACGCTCGTTTGCCAGGATTGGGGCGCGTTGATTGGTCTACGTCTGGCGATGGAAAACGAGGCCCGCATTGCCCGAATCGTTTTGAGCAATGGCGGCTTGGTGACAGGCGACCAAACGATGCCGGAAGCCTTTTACACCTGGCAGACCTTCTCCCAGCAAGTTTCCAAACTCCCAATAGGCCGCATCATCCAGGGCGGAACCGTCACCCAGCTCACCGCCGACGTGCTGCGCGGTTACCAGGCTCCCTTCCCGGACGAAACGTATAAGGAGGCGGCCCGTATTTTGCCCGCCCTGGTTCCCACCACCCCCAACGATCCGGCCACGCGTCCCAACCGCAAGGCGCTGCTCAAGCTGCGCCAATGGGAAAAGCCCTTTCTAACCGCTTTCAGCGATGGCGATCCCATCACGCGCGGCGGCGACAAGCTCTTTCAAGCGCATGTCCCCGGCGCGCAAGGCCAACCGCATACCACCATCAGCGGTGCCGGTCACTTTCTTCAGGAAGATAAAGGGCCGGAGTTGGCGCAAGTCGTGGTGGATTTCATGCAGCGCAACCCGCTGCCGCCCGCCTGATCGGCTCCGCCGCCTTTATGCTACAATGGAAGCAGCATCGCCTGCGGCGTGAGACCCCGCTCGGGTCATTGACCCGCAGGCCAGGAGCTTACTATGGCAACGACCCAACTACAAGCGCCTCCCTCTGCAACGGCCCCGCGCCGCATGAGCTATGCAGAGTTTCTCGCCTGGACTGACGAAGATACCCACGCCGAATGGGTGGATGGAGAGGTGATCGTTTTCATGCCGGCTAAAGAAATTCATCAAACAACGCTAGGATTTTTGTTTCGGCTATTGGGTATGTTTGTTGATTTATTGGTTCAAGGACGCGTACAACTGGCCCCATTTGAGATGAGGCTGAGCTCCAGTCGTTCGCGTGAACCAGACCTTCTCTTCGTGCGTCAAGAAAATCTGGGGCGATTAACGCCGGACCGACTCGAAGGCCCGGCCGATCTGGTGGTGGAGATCGTCTCCGACGATAGCGTGCAGCGAGACCGGCGCGACAAGTTTAAGGAGTATCGCGCGGCGGGCATTCCAGAATACTGGATCATTGACCCGCGCCCCGGCAAACTGCGCGCAGATTTCTACACGCTGGATGAAGAAGGCGACTACGCGCTGTTCGGCACGGAGGATGATGAGAAGGTGGCCTCGCGGGTGTTGGCGGGTTTTTGGCTGCGCCCGGCGTGGTTGTGGCAGGTGGAGACGCTGGATCCTTTCCTGGCGTTATGTGAGATGCGGGGATTATCGGCCGAACAGAGTCAGGCTATCCATGCCCTCTTGCGCGGCGGCCCGACCTCCAGTGAACCGAGCCATGCATGACAGATGGGATGTCGTGTTGCCACGCTCCTATCTCAGCTGACGTCTACGATGTTGTAATCTTTGTTCGGCACATTCGCGCCGAATGGCGCGTAGATGTAAAATGCCTGTTGCCAACAATCAGTCCGCATGGGATGTAAGATGATAGACAGAATCGCAGTTAACCCGTATATTCACTTTGGTAAGCCATGTGTGGCCGGCACCCGTATCACCGTCCAAAGCGTTCTGGAACTGATCAATGAGGAATTCTCGTTTAGTGAGATAATCCAGAACTACTATCCCGGTTTGCAGACGGACGATATTCGTGCGTGCATTCGGTATGCCATTGCCCTGATCGCAGCTGAAGATATCCATCTTACCACTACGCTGGCATGAAATTCTTGCTCGATCAAGACGTATATGCCGTGACAGCGCGCTTCATCAGTGGCCTGGGCCACGACGTTGTTCCCGTGGCTCAAATTGGACTCTCTCAAGCAGACGACGAAGAGTTACTGAGGCTGGCGCAGATACAAGGCCGGATACTTGTGACCCGCGATAGAGACTACGGTAACCTCGTTTTCGTTAAGGCGCTAGCGGGCGGCGTTGTGTATCTCCGCATCTTGCCGTTGACGCAGAATGCCGTCCACCTTCAGTTAGAACATGTATTGAAGACCTATTCCGAAGATGAGCTGATGGGAGCATTTGTCGTCATTGAGCCAGATGGACACAGGATTAGAAGGCTTCCAATTTAAAGTGGCCTAGGTTGTCAAGACAGATTTTGGACCAGTTTTAAGGTGGATTTTCTCCTTTTCAGTTCTTTAGCAATTTGAGTTGAGCATCGCTACCGAAAGAGGGTAATGGCGTAGCCCAATAAACCTCGGCCGTGGTTCGGTAATTGGCCGAACAGAGTCAGGCTATCCAGACCCGCTTGCGCGGCGACGTTCCTCCTAGCGAGTCAGCCCATGTATGAAACACGTATCACCACCGAGCAGCGCGGACATCTCTGGCTGATGGGCCTGGATCGCGCCGCCAAGCGCAATGCCTTTGATCTGAGCATGTATCGCGCGCTGGCGCAGGCCTACGCCGAATTAGAGCACAACGCTAATCTGCGCTGTGGCGTCCTTTTCGCCCACGGCGACCATTTCACGGCCGGATTGGATTTGCCGGAGTGGGCCCCTATTTTCAGCGGCGGGTCGTTTGACGACGTGGTAGGCGACGGCCTCGATCCGTTGGGGTTAGACGAGACGCGCCGCCTTAGCAAGCCCATCGTCATGGCTGTGCAGGGTATCTGTCTGACTATCGGCCTGGAATTGCTGCTGGCGACGGATATCCGCGTGGCCGCGACGGATACGCGCTTTGCCCAAATCGAGATCAAGCGCGGCATTTATCCGGTTGGCGGCGGCACGCTGCGCTTAATGCAAGAGATAGGCTGGGGCAACGCCATGCGCTATTTGTTGACGGCCGACGAGATTTCGGCCGAAGAGGCTTATCGCCTGGGGTTGGTACAAGAACTCGTGGCGCCGGGGCGGCAATTGGAACGCGCAGTTGCCATCGCGGAGACCATTGCCGCGCAAGCGCCGCTGGGCGTCTATGCGACCCTGCGCTCGGCGCGCCTGGCGCGCGCTCAGGGCGAGCCGGCGGCCATCGCTGGCCTGCTGCCCGATTTACGGCCCTTGATGTCTAGTGAGGACATGCAGGAAGGACTGCGCTCTTTTTTGGAGCGGCGGGTGGCGCAGTTCAAAGGGCGTTGAGTGGCAAGCAAGGGGGAAGGGTGAAAATCGGCCGAATCCCTGACCCATAAATCGCCCATTTCCCCCAGCCTGCCCGTCCGCCTACCGCTAACTGGTAGCGGACCCCCACAACTCTACGGCTCCAGTAGACTGGTGAATAGCGCTGCCGTGCGCGCACCCCCTCTCGACGTCTCGGCGCTGAGCAACGCCAGATCGCGGCGCGCTTCTTTGGCGAGACTGCCGGCCGGTAGATGTACGCTCACCGTCACACTCGTCAGCGCACCCGGCGCCAGCATCACGGTGGCCGGGCTGACTTCTGTAGCCCAGCGATTGCCGGAAACAAACAGCGAGAATGTATCGGGATAGCCCTGGGTGTTAGTCAACGTGGCCGCCAGGGTGAGTGTGCTGCCCCCTGCGCCGGATTGCGTGGGCGTCATTACGTTGATCAGGCTGCCGCCATCCAGTTGCACTTCGCGCATGACCGGATCGGCGGCTTTCTCCGGCCCCCAGACGGCTCGCCAATAAGGACGTTGGTTGCCCTTGAGAGACCACTCAAAGAAAGCGGTGAGCAAGCGGCGACTGATAGCCCGCGATTCCTCCCGGCTAATGCTCTTCTCGCCGCACCAGGCCGCGGCGTCAAAAGGCCAGACGCGATCCTGCCAAGAGCAATGATCCGCGCCTTCCACGACTAATAACTGGCGAGGGGCAGTGATATGGTCGTAGATAGGGCGGGCGGTGGCGTCCAGTGGCACAACCGTGTCGCCGCTGCCGATGATGATCATGACGGCGGCTGATAAATCGGTGGGGACGTTGAGCGCGGCGGCGGGCGCTAAGGGGGCCCAGGCCTGGATACGCTCGTCTTGTCGGGTGGCGGTTAAGGTGGCCGCGCCGCCCATGGAGTGACCGGATGCGCCGTAGTGGGCGGTGTCAATCACGCCCAGCAAGAAGGAGGCGGGATCGCTATTGGCGGTGTCGAGATAAGTCAGACTATCACGCAATTCGGCCACAAAGCGGGTTAGGTCGGGAAACCAACCATTGGCCGTGTTGGGCGCGATGACGATGAAGCCCCAACTGGCGAGGTGTTGGCCCAGACTGGCGTAGAGGCGCACGTATTGGCGGAAGCCGTGCCCGAAAACGATGGCCGGATAAGGGCCGCCGCTGGGATCGAGCGGCGCGCCTTCGCCGTCGGCTGTGGCTGGGTAGTACACATAAGCCGGAAACTCAACGCTATTGCGCGTGGCGGAGAGGAGACGCGGGACGTTCAGGCTGCGATAACCGGCTGAATAAGGGCCGGGATCGGCCAGATAGTCGTCGTTGAAGCTGTCGGTAGGGCCGCCGGCGACCTGCATTGGCAACCGGGGCGCGGCCAGGGCCGGCGAGGGGTTGGTCGGGCAGGTGTGGCTGAACGGGAGAGTGAAGTTTTTGGCGACCCACGCGTTGTTGGCGGCGGCGTGCCCATCGCTGAGCAAGACGCCGAAGAAGCTACCCGCGCTTGGCGGATCGGCGGGTATTTCGGCCGATCCGTCGTCACACGTCGGCGCGCTGTCTGGGATGACTACGGTTACATCGAACACCAATGGGGGGCCTGTTTCGGCCGAAGCCAGGTAGGGGCCGCATTCTGTGCCCAAAGGCAACGTATACGCGCATGCATTCACCTCGGCGGCGTTCGCGCCCCAATAGGCGAATGACCATTCCCCCACCGCATCGTCGGCGGCGCAGAAGGTTTGTCCCACGGGTGTGCTGCCGCCGCAGGCAGCTATCGCCGTAGCCGCCGGGGCGGGGCTGATGCTCAGAATCTCCCAGCCGGCCGGCGTGAAGGCGTAGAAGCCATCGGCGTAGTCATTCTGGAGGGCGCTATCCGCCGCCGGCGTCAGGCTGAAGCGGATGGTGGCGACGCTGCCGGGGGCGAGATCGCCGCTGATAAGTTGCGCCGCGCCGCTGGAGTTCTGACCCAGAGCCAGCGCAGCCGGTGGACGGTTAAAGATGAGCGCCGCCAGGCCCAGGATGACGAGGCTCAAAATATGCCGGGGTGTAAGCATGTTGACCTTCCTGATCATAGATGTTGGGTAGCTGCCGTTGTCTCGGACTGCCGCGAATTATACGCCATGGAGGGGCGATGTGTCTGATTTTGCCTATTTGAAGCTAGGCCATTCAATGGTAAGATGGCGGCAAGAGCGCGTTTCGGCCGAATCCGAGTGGCCGCAAGCGCGCAAGGATGCCTGTATGTGTGGACGATTCAGTTTGTTTGCCGACGGCGAAGAAGTGGCGGCGGCCCTGGGTTTAGCCGCGCCGCCGTTCCTGGCCCCGCGTTATAATGTTGCGCCGACCCAACCGGTGGCGGCCGTGCGTTTGAAAGCGGGTTCGGCCGAACGCGAGCTCACCCATTTCTATTGGGGGTTGATCCCCGGTTGGGCCAAGGACCCCAGCCTGGCGTCGCGCATGATCAACGCCCGCGCCGAGACGGTGGCCGACAAGCCCGCCTTTCGCGCCGCCTTCAAATATCGGCGTTGCCTCATCCCGGCCAGCGGCTTTTACGAATGGCGTAAGCTCGACGGGCAGAAACAACCCATGCACATTCAACCGGCGGACGCGCCCCTTTTTGCTTTGGCCGGCCTGTGGGAGCATTGGGTCAGCCCGGACGGCTCGGAAATTGACTCCTGCGCTATATTGACCACCGATGCCAACGAGCGCGTGCGCCCCATTCACGACCGGATGCCCGTGATCTTGCTGCCGGAAGATTACGACACCTGGCTAGACCCCCACGCGCCGCCGGTGGTGTTGCACAGTCTGCTCAAGCCTTACCCGCCTGAGCGCTTGACGGCGGTTGCGGTAGGGCCATTAGTGAATTCGCCGCGCAACGATTCGGCCGAATTGATTCGGCCGATAGCAGAGTCCTAACCTCACACCGGTGAACGCATGTCCATCACAGGCTTACATCATATCACGCTCGTCTCGTCAGACGCGCAACGCACAATCAATTTCTACACCGGGCTTCTCGGCTTGCGGCTGATCAAACAGACCGTCAACTTTGACGATCCCGGCAGCTATCATATCTACTTCGGCGATGAAATCGGCCGACCCGGCACGGCCATCACCTATTTTGAGTGGCCGAACGCCCCTCAGGGACGCCCCGGTATCGGCGGAACCCATCATTTCGCCCTGGGCGTGGCCGATAGCAACGGCTTGCTGCGCTGGAAACGCCGCCTGACCGACGCCGGGCTGAACGTGGACGGCCCCTTCGACCGCCACTACTTTACCTCCATCTACTTTCAAGACCCCGACGGTGTTATCCTGGAGATCGCCACGCTCGGGCCGGGCTGGACGGTGGACGAAGCGCCCGACGCCATCGGCGCGGCTTACCGCGAGCCGCCGGCTGAGATGCTGGCGCGCAATCGGGACGAGGCGCGCATCCGAGCGCTCACCTGGCCGGAGCCTGTGCCGCTGGTAACCGGGGATATGGCGTTGCGCTTCGGCATGCATCATATTACCGCCATTGGCGCGAATATCCAGCGCACACACGCGTTTTTCCACGATTTGCTAGGTCTGAAGCGCGTCAAGATGACCTCGAATTTCGACGATCCCACCTCGGCGCATTGGTATTGGGGCGGCGGCGCTGGCGGCCCCGGCACGCTGATCACCTATTTCGAGCGCGACCCCCGCGATAGGCGCCATCATGCGGTGCGGATGGGCAAAGGGCAGACCCACCATTACGCCTTTGCCGTGCCCGATGAAGAGACGCAATTGCAGTTCCGCGAGAAGTTGGTGCGGTCCGGGCTGCGCGTTTCGCCGGTGATGGATCGGGTCTATTTTAAGAGTATCTACACCAACGACCCGGATGGGCATATTGTGGAATTAGCCACGGCCGGGCCGGGCTTCCTGGTGGACGAAGAGCCGTCGGCGCTCGGCCAATCCTTGCGCCTACCGCCTTGGTATGAACCGCACCGGGCGGAGATTGAGGCGGTTCTCAAACCTCTGCGCATTCCGGTCTGGATGCCGGCCGCGTCATGACGTCGCATCCCCACGCCGACCAGCCGGTAATGACGGCGGGAGTCCCGCTGGAGCGAGCCCGGGCGGCCATGCTTCTGACGCATGGGCGCGGGGCTTCGGCCGAATCCATCCTCTCCCTGGCCGCAGAGTTGGCTTTCCCTGACATGGCCTACCTCGCCCCGCAAGCGGCCGGCTATACCTGGTATCCCTACAGCTTCTTGTTCCCGCTGGCGGCCAATGAGCCGGGGCTAACGTCGGGCTTGCGCGTGTTGGCGGGGTTGGTGGAACGGGTTGAGGCGGCGGGAATTTCGGCCGAATCCCTCTTTCTGGCCGGCTTCTCCCAAGGCGCGTGTCTGGCCCTGGAGTTTGTCGCTCGCCACGCCCGCCGTTATGCCGGTGTTCTGGCCTTCAGCGGCGGCCTGGTGATGTACAGCAGCATGCTGGTGGGCGCGCCGGAGGCCGGTTGGACCGGCTACAGCCCGCTGGCGAACAGCGTATTCTCCAAGTCGGTGGGGACGGATCTGTGGATCCTGGGCCTGCTCATCGTGGGGACGTCGTCGCTGCTGGGGTCGGTCAACTTCGTGGTGACGATCATGAATATGCGGACGCCGGGCATGACCATGACGCGCATCCCGCTGTTCGATTGGTCCATCCTGACGATGTCGATGATGGTGCTGGCGTCGACGCCGGTGCTGGCGGGCGCGCTGGTGATGCTGCTGTTCGATCGGAATTTTGGCACGGTCTTCTTCAGCGGCGCGGGTGCTGATCC
>JAYRVN010000399.1:0-5875 GCA_041918535.1 Chloroflexota bacterium | reverse complement strand
AGCTTGCCGATCTCAACACAACGGTTCGATTTCCGCTTCGCAATCCAATAGGTTACGCCAACGGTATCTGCTTGTGGTTGCCAACCAAGCTGATCAAGCGCTGACGCTGCCGCCCAGCGCACGTCCGCATCACTATCCTTTAGCGCGGCGATGAGCGGTTCCACGGCCGGCGCGCCGATCTTGACCAGCGCCTCCGCTGCCGCCCGGCGCACGTCCGCATCACTATCCTTTAGCGCGGCAATGAGCCGTTCCACGGCCGGTGCGCCGATCTTGACCAGCGCCTCCGCTGCCGCCTGTCTCACGTCCCACGCACTATCTTTGAGCGCGGCGATAAGCGGTTTCACGGAATGGGCGTCCCCAATTTGCCCCAGCGCCTTAGCAGCCTCTTCGCGTACCGACGAGTCCTTGGCTGCTAACATGGCACTGATTGGCTTGATGCGACGTTTGGTGGACAATCTCTTTATTCGCCATTTCTGCAATCCCGGGATTGCAGAAATTACCCCTTCGATAAAAGCCGCTAACCCAAATGGAATAAGTGACAATATTTGCCATTTCTCCCATCCCGGGGTTGAATAAGTTGCCGCCCAGATAAAGTAGCCAATCGCAGCTAGGAAAAATGCCAACACATGCCAAATATTGTCCATGCTGTTCTCCATCGATGAAGTTACAGTCTGATCAACCTCCACCATTGACAACAGATGCCCTCGGGCAACCTATGTGGAATTATCTGGACAGGTTCGTTTTTGTCAAGCGCCAAGACGGAGTCGCATGGTTCAATCATTGACGGCTGTCTGCCCACGGTCTACAATCTGCGCCGGTATGAGCGCATGGATTGGCGGGATCATTGAGCGGTTTGGCGGGCGGCCGCCGGGCAGCGCGGCCGAGGCGGCGGCGCAGACGTGGCTGGCCCAGGAATGGAGCGCGTGGTGCGACGCCGTCGAAACGCAACCGTTCATCGCCGCGCTGGAGGCCAAGTTTCACGCCTTGAAATGGTTTTGCCGGGCTTTCTACCTCTGTCTGGCGTTGTACTGGGTCAGCTTGCCGGCGGCCACGCTGCTGGGGACGCTAAATGCGGTCCTGTTTCTGGGCCATTTCGTGGCCTACCGCGATTGGCTGGATCCGCTGTACCGGCGCAGCCCGTCGCTGAACGTGATCGGGACGCTGGAGCCGAGCGAGCCGGCGCAGCACACCATTCTCATCGCCGGGCACATGGACAGCGTGTATGAGTTCCAGTGGTGGTACCGGTTGGGACATTGGGGGGCAGTGCTGACGGTGGCGAGCGGCTTCTTGATTGGGCTGCAACCGGTGTTTTATGGACTGGCGTGGGGCCTGCGCCTGAGCGGGACAACCGCCGGTCACCTGCTGGGAGCGTTGTTTGTCCTGCTGGCGCCCATCACGGTGGTCTACTTCAGCTTGCACGGACCGACGTTGGTGGATGGGGCGATTGACAACCTGAGCGGGCTGGCGATTGCCGACGCAGTTGGCCGGCACTTCGCGCAGGCGCGCGCGCAAGGGCGCGGGCTGCGTCGCACGCGGCTGCGGCTGATCAGTTTCGGCAGCGAGGAGGCGGGGCTGAAAGGTTCTTACGCCTACGCGCGGGCGCACGTGGCACAACTGCGGGAAGAGCGGGCGGTGTTGGTGAATGTGGACTCGATAAAATCGGCCGAATCCCTCTTCATCGCCACCAGTGAACCCAACCTGCTCGTCCGCTACCCACCCTGGCTGGTCGCCCGTCTATCCGCCGCCTTTCAGGCCGTCGGCGTGCCCGTGCAGACCGCCGCCGTCACCATCGGCGCGTCGGATGGGGCCAGCTTCGCCCGGCGCGGCCTGCCCGCCGTCACCATCTTCGGCCTCAACCCCAAACGGCTCGACCCCACCTACCACACCCGGCTGGACACGCTCGCAAACCTCGATCCGGCCGCCCTGACCGCCGTCGAACGCGCCCTGATCCAGTTCATCGAGGCGTGGGACCAGGCTCAGCTTGCGCCACCGTGAGTCAGGCTGGTGAAGTTCGTC
Source organism: Chloroflexota bacterium (assembly GCA_041918535.1). GTDB lineage: Bacteria > Chloroflexota > Anaerolineae > Promineifilales > Promineifilaceae > DAOTXO01. The sequence continues at coordinate 3,859 of JAYRVN010000399.1, read as the reverse complement.
AATTCGCCAGTGTGAGGTATGATTTAGGTTTGAAGGGTTCACTGGTTCCTGCGCCTTTCTTACCTGATAAGCTAAGTGGCCCGGCATTATCCGGCTTGAGGAGCAACTACGATGGCAACATCCAAGATCACGCATGAACAAGTCATAGACCTGGTCAAAACATTGCCAGTAGAGCGCTTACAAAGCCTGTACGACTATACGCTTTTTCTGAAGCAGCAGTTACTTGACCTTACGCCTGAGACCGATTTGTTCGGAGAAAGCGCGGCCGACATTGAGGCGGATGAAGAGAAATGGGAAGAGCAGTTTGACTCCTCGCGCGAAAGGCTACGTAGCCTGGCGCGTGAGGCCGCCGACGAGTTTCGAGCCGGACGCACACAGCCGATGGAATTCACGGCAGATGGTCGACCGAAGCGATGAAATCGCATACAGAAGGCCGTTTCTGGAAAGCCTATGACAAATTGCCGGTAGAGGTGCAGCGCCAAGCGGACTATGCCTACGAGGTTTGGAAGCAGAATCCATTCCACCCAAGTTTGCAATTCAAGCTGGTGGACACCCAATTGCTTATCTATTCGGTGCGGATCGGCCGAGGCTATCGGGCTCTAGGTTGGCGCGAGGGAGATACGATTATCTGGTTCTGGATAGGAGACCATGACGCGTATGATCGATTGCTGCGCTAAATCCTGACGCGGAATTCACACCACAACGCGCCCCTTCTTAACCACAAGGTCAACAAGATTGCCGCCGAAGCGATAACCGAGGTGACGGTAGTCGTCTACCTCTAGGATGAGCAGATCGGCCTGCTTGCCCGGTTCCAGGCTGCCGATTTCATGGCCGCGGCCGATAGCATGGGCGGCGTTGAGCGTGGCGGCAACCAGGGCTTGCGCCGGGGTCAGGCGCATGTAGCGGCAGGCTAGGGCCATAACAAACTGCATAGATTCACACCAGGATGTGCCGGGGTTGAGGTCGGTCGCCAGGGCCAGCGCGCCGCCGGCGGCCAGGATGGCGGCGGCCGGGGTGTAGTCGCGCTGGGCCAGGCCGAAGGGGGTGCCGGGCAGGCCGACAGCCACGGTGGCGCCGCTGCCTAGAGCGGCGATGTCGGCGGCCGGGGTGTAGACCAGGTGATCGGCCGAAACCGCCCCCATCTCTACCGCCAGTTTGGTCCCGCCCAGCCCCACAAATTCATCGGCGTGTACCTTCAGCCGAAAACCGAGGCGTTGAGCTGCCGTCAGCAGCCGGCGGGTTTGCGCCAGGTCAAAGACCCCCTCTTCGCAGAACACATCGAAGAAGAGCGCCTGGCCGTGCGCATCCATCCATTCTCGCCCGGCGGGTAGCCAATGGCGGATGACCTCGTCCACATAGTCGTCGGCGCGCCCGGCGAATTCGGCGGGCACGGCGTGGGCGGGTAGAAACGTGATGCTGAGTTCCACCGGCTGCGCCTGCTGCAATCCCAGAATCGCGTCCAGTTGTTTCAATTCCGCTGCTTGCTCCAGGCCGTAACCGGTTTTGCACTCGGCGCTGGTCGTGCCGTGGGCCAACATGCGTTGCAAGCGCGGCAGGTTGTCCTGGACGAGTTGGTTGAGCGTGGCGGCGCGCGTCTGGCGCACGGTGGACATGATGCCGCCGCCCGCCTGCATGATGTCCATGTAGGTCGCGCCCTGTAATCTCAACTCGAATTCGGCGGCGCGGTCGCCTATCCAGGGCAGGTGGGTGTGGGGGTCAACGAAGCCGGGCATGACGCAACGCCCCCCGGCGTCGAGGATGTTTTCGGCCGAAAATCTTGCCTCAATTTCGGCCGAATCCCCCACCGCCACGATCCGCCCAGCGGCAATAGCCAGCGCGCCATCACGCCGCAAGCCCAATTCGCCTAAGGCCCGGCCCCGCTGCGGCCCGCCGTCCGACGCCGGCACAACGCACAACTGCCCGGCGTGTAGGACCAACAAATCTACCTGTGACACGCTTCACCTCCTCATAATTATCGGCCGCATATGACGGATTTGACGCAGTGTGGCATAATGTCGGCGCAACGCATTTTCACACTGGGAAAAAAGTATGGCGACGTTGACCCCTGACTTGATGGCCCAACTCATCACCCTGGCGCTGGCGCATATCCCGCCGGAAATGTTGGCGGGCTTGCAGTTGCCGCCGCCCGTTTTTGGGGCCATGGAAGGGGAAATTACGGCCTTTTCGGCCGAAACCGCCTCTCTCACCGCCCGCTTCCCCGTTAAGGCGTGGTATCAGAACCCGATGGGTTACATGCAGGGCGGCATGATCACCGCCGCCATTGACAACGCGCTCGGTCCGTTGAGCTTTTTGGTGGCCCCGCCGAATGTGACCCGCACGTTGGAAATGACGTATATTCGGCCGATAACCCCTGACCATGCCTTCATAGACGTGCAGGCGCAACTGGCCGAGCGCGACGCCCGAAAGCTCATCTTCACCGCCCAAGTTCGCGATGAAGCCGGTAAGCTGTTGGCTCGCTGTCGCGCCGTCCATTGGATTGTGGATGCCTTGCGCTAGGTTGTCCGGCTAAAAGCCGCCGCGTTGCGCCGCAGTTGCCAGCGCTTCAGCCGTCGCGGTCTGTACTTCCGTTTGTAAAGCGCCCAGTTCATTCAGCCAATCGGTCACACGCTGTTGTTCCGTCACATCCCGCGCGTTAACGCGCACATTCAACCCGGCCACGGCGACGGCGGTTTGCGCCAGCAACGCGCCGGCAGTGGCATCGGTGACGGCGTTCAGGTTGCCGATCCGCACCACCTGCAGCGCCAATTGCGCCACATCTCGGCTCAGGCGAGCCACGCGCAAGGGCGTCTCGGCGGCCCGGATCATCGCCGCCTGGAGCGCCGCCGCTTTTTCTTGGGGCGGCAGCAACTTTTGGCGGGTGACGGCCAGGACGCCTTCGAATGCCGCTGCATCCTCGGCAATCGCCTCCATGAGCTGCTCGCGCAGGCGGGTGGCTTGTGGCAAGATAGCCTCCGCCTCCGCTTGCGCCGCCTGATACTTCTTGCGGCCAAGCGTCAGGCCGGCCACCATCTGCACCAACGCGGCCCCCAGCGCGCCGGCCAACGCCGCTACAGAGCCGCCACCGGGTGTGGGTGTGGAGGCGGCGACGCTCTCGACGAAGTCGCGCATACCCCCTTGCGCGGCCGGCGTCTCTTGCAACTGGTTCTCCAATATTTGCGGCTCCTGAAATCCATCCAGTTGCAGATACCATTGCGCCGCGTCCACCAAGGCTTTTTGGGGAATCAGTCCGACTAATTCGGCATGGGTGATGGTTGCTCCATAGCGCGCCGCCTCGCGCCGGATGGCTTCCTGCACGCGATGCAGGGGTGTGCTCTGGAAGTTGGTGAAGTTCATGCTCACTTGCGCCCGGCCTTCCACCAGGAAGCCGCGCGCCTGCAAATGGCGGAAGCCGCCGCCGGTAAAACGCAGCGCCGAGGCGATGGCTTCGGCTATGGCGACATTGCCGGTGTTGAGGTAGACGTTATAGGCGACCAGAAAATGGCGCGCGCCGATGACGGTGGCGCCCCAAGGAGCCGGTTGGGCCGGGCCGGCGTCGGGGTCGCGGGCAGGATTGCGGCCGATTTCCTCTTTCCAGCGCTCATACTCCCCCTGGCGAATGTCTGATAGCAACTCCCGCTCCGGGCGCAAGGCGGCGTAACCGTAGTAATAGACGGCAATGCCCAATTCCTGTCCCACGCGTTGCCCCAGGCGATAGGCCAGGGCTTTGCAGTCGGCGATGGTGACATTGCGCACCGGGATGAACGGGCAAACATCGGTTGCGCCCAGGCGCGGATGTTCGCCTCGATGCTCATCCAAGTTGATTAACTCCTTGGCTTTGGCGATGGCGCGAAAGGCGGCT
>JAYRVN010000398.1:0-5476 GCA_041918535.1 Chloroflexota bacterium | reverse complement strand
TGGCGGATGAGCCGGTCGCCAGTCTAGACCCTGTGTTGGCGCATTCTATTCTGCAGTACCTGGAGCTGCTGAACCGGCAAGATGGGATTACAGTGTTGTGTAGCCTGCATTTCTTAGACTTGGTACATCGCTATGCCACGCGAGTTGTTGGGTTGAAGGGCGGGCAACTGGTATTTGATGGGCTGCCAAATGAACTTTCGGCCGAACGCTTCAAGGAAGTCTACGGCGAAGAGGCCGAAATGGTTACCGTCGGCGGCAATGCGGCCGGCCATGTCCGGACGGCAGGATAACGCCATGGCGACCGGCAATCAAGCCTCGCCCGAACCGCCACTCTCAAGCAGCCCTGCCATCCCCGGTTGGCAGGCAGCCCTGGCGTCGCTCATCGTTCCCGGCAGCGGACAATTCTGGCTGGGTCAACGCTGGCGCGGATTGGCTATCCTGGCGGCGGGAATCATCTTGCTGGCCCTGATCCTGTGGAGCGGTCTGACCGTTTTGCTGGCCGCTCTGGGCATGTTTTGGCTCTGGAATAGTTGGGATGCCTTCCATTTGGCGGGCGGGCGAACAACCGGCCTGGCTCTGCCTGTGTTGATGGCGGCGTTGGTAATTTACGGCATCGGCGTAACCGCCGCCGAAGTTCAGCCCACCCGCCTGGTAACGGGTTGGCCGGCCATGCAACCGTATCTGGCCGCTCTAGCGCGCCCGGAGTTATTGGCCCGCCCGACTGAAGATTTGATCGGCGTCACACCGGTACAAGTTCCCTGCATAGATCCATTGCCGCCGCCCACTCGCCCGGCGTCTGAGTCGCCGCTCGTCACCCCCGGCGCGCCGTGCGCCGCTGTCGGCGATCCCCTGACGGTACGCGGCGAAGGGTTCTTTCCCAATTTTGAAGGCCACCTGTTATGGGTAAATCCCATTGGCGACGTGCAACACCTGTTGCGCGATGGTCAGTCGATCCTCTTCACCACCGATGACCAGGGGCGCTTTGAGGTGACCATCACCGTGCCCCTGGCTGTGCCTGTCACCCAGCAGCCAGGGCCGGGTGAGACGGAGACTCACCTGCTGCGCGCCGTACAAAACCGCCCGTATGGCAGCCTTCAAGCTACGGAGACGCTGGCTCTGGTGCTAGAAAAGATTGGCGAGACAGTGGCGTTGGCCTTTATGGCGACCGTGCTAGGCGTGGTTTTCGCCGTGCCGGTCAGTTTCCTGGCGGCGCGCAACCTCATGGGGGGGAGTCGAATTACGCGGGCTATCTATATCGTCGTGCGCACGATCCTTAACGTGGTGCGCTCGATTGAGACCTTAATGTGGGCGATTATTTTCGCCGTGTGGGTTGGGTTAGGCCCGTTCGGAGGCATGTTGGCCCTCTGGCTACACACGGTGGCCGCCTTGGGCAAGCTCTATTCGGAAGCGATTGAGAGCATTGATCCTGGGCCGATCGAAGCGCTGCGCGCTACCGGCGCGCGCGCGCCGCAGGTTATCGTCTACGCCGTATTGCCGCAAATTCTGCCGACTTTCACTTCGTTCACGCTTTACCGATGGGACATTAATGTGCGTATGTCCACGGTTATCGGTCTGGTGAGCGACGCCGGTTTAGGCTTCCTGGTCATTCAATGGATACGCTTGAACCAGTTTTCGGCCATGGCAACCGCCATTATCGCCATTGTCTTGGTGGTGGCTATCCTGGATTACGCGTCCGGCTGGCTGCGTCAGCGGATAATTCAGGGCCAGCCGATGATGCAGCGAGCGAGCCCCTGGCGACGGATCACGCAAGTCGCTTTGCCGGTGTTGTTTGTCTTAGCGTTCATGTGGTCGTGGCGGGTGGCTCAGATTAAGCCTGTAGATTTAGTGCGGGGCGCGCCGGAAGGGATGCGCCTGATACGCGCCTTTGCCGTGCCGGACCTGTTTGACCGCCCCACGGAAGAGCACACTGTCAGCGCGGCATTACCCGTCCCGTGCGGCCGGGCGGCGAATGCATCGGCCGAATCGAATGGGCCACGGATCAATCTGTCGTTGTCTTGCGGTAACGTGGGCGAGCCTCTGGTGATCACAGGCCACGAATTACCACCGGAGATCACCGTGTCTATTCGCTGGATGCTCCCGGACGGGGCATTCTTGCGAGTCAAGGCGAATTGTTGCCAGACGGATGCGACGGGCACAGTGCGGTTGGAGACCACAATTCATCCACTGATGGAGATGGCGGCAGAAGCGACAACGCCGGCGACTGTGGCTATCACGTGGCAGGAAGTGGTGGGGGGGCGGCAGTTGAGCGCCTCAGCCCGGACGGTGATAGACCTGGCCCTGGTGACGCTGTTGATGTCATTGGTGGCGACTACGTTCGGCTCACTGGTGGCGATACCGGTGAGCTTTTTGGCGGCGCGGAATATCACCGGGCGAGGGCGATTCGGCCGAATTCTCTACAATGTCTTTCGCATCGCCTTCAACCTGTTCCGCTCGGTTGAGCCCATGATCCTGGTGCTCATCTGCGCCGCCTGGGTCGGGGCCGGCCCCTTCGCCTGCACACAGGCCCTGGCGCTCAATAACATCCCCAACCTGGGCAAACTCTTCGCCGATACCATCGAGGAAATTGACAACCGCCCCGTCGAGGCCATCACTGCCACCGGCGCCGGACGTTTTCAGGTGCTTGTGTACGCTATCGTGCCCCAACTTGTCCCCAAATTCCTGGCCTTCATCTTGTACCAATGGGATATCAACATCCGTATGTCCACCGTCATCGGCTTCGTCGGCGGCGGCGGCATCGGCCAACAGTTCCGTTTGTGGATAGGGATGAATCAGTATAGCGCCGCCGGCACCGCCACCTTAGCTATTGTGCTGATGGTGTGGAGCATGGACTACATGAGCGCCCGCGCCCGCGCGCGCCTTGTCTGACATAGACGGCTGTCTGCCCACGGCCGACCAGCCGGGCGGCATCCGCCTGGCTGGTCCTTTTTTACCGCCTATTCGCCGTCAAACCAGATCGGTGAAGATAGGGCCTCGTCAGGACGGCCATTGCCGTCGTTGTCGTCTGTTTGGGTGACAATCACATAGTAGTAAGCCGGACCGGCCGCGTTGTCGCTAAAGGCCGCGGTGAAGCAGTTGCCACTAACCGCCTGCTCGGCCAGCAGGTCGCCGTTGCGGAACAGGCGCAGGTTTTGGAAGGCGTCGCCGCTGCCGTCGCAGGCGTTGACGTCGAGGGTGCGCGGCAAACCGGTCAGCCGCGAGCCCATGGGGTAGCCGTTGGAGCGGAAGTCGAGCGCCAGGTCTTTATCTTCCGTGGCATAGAAACGGCGCTGCTGGTAAGCGTCCACGATCTCTTCACGCGTGAGATGCTCGGCCAAAACGGCTGTGCGGAAGTCGTTGGCCGTTCCCCAATTAGGACTATGGTTGTCTTGCCCACCGAGCGCGCCGAGATACCAGCCGTTCTGGTTACCGACGTCCCAATAGCTGTAACTGTTTTCCCAACTGCCGCTGTAATAATAGCGGTTGAAGGAGCTGCCGCCGTTCCAGGTTTCGATGCCGACCATTTGGGGCACGGCGACGGGATTGAGTTGCAGATGGCGGAATTCCAGGTCCAGGGGATAGTCGCTGCCAGGGTGATTGAATCGGCCGAATCCGCCCGGTCGCGCTGCCAGCCAATCTGCCACCGCCCCCAGCTTGAAGTCGGTTAGAAAACTCGTGTAGTCATCCGTATTCATCAGATTCATGTGGCCGAGAATGGGGTTGCTCCATTCAAACCCCCATAACGTCACAAACGCGCCCGGCTGATAGGTCGCCGCCGCCGCATCCTTCAATTGTTGCCAACGGTTTTGCCAGGGCCATAACTGCATCAACTCCCCATGATCTGTTAGGGAAAAGAAGTCCAGCCCGCCTTGCTGTTGCGCGTAGGTGTAGGCTTCCAACGGCGTCCCTTCGCCATCCGATAGCTGGCTGTGGGCATGTAGGTAGCCATAGTAAACATTGTAGGCCACATTCGGCCTGGGCGCGGCCAGGGCGGGGGCGTTGGGCGCGGCGGGCGTGTCTTCGGCCAGGCGCGCCTGCACCTCGCGCACGATCTCCGTCTCGGGCGTGGCGCTCAAGGCCGCCGCTATCTGGCGGACATCGGGCGTGAGCCTGAAGTCGGCGGGTTTGACGCGGGCCGTGAACGCCTCGGCTTGCGCCCAGGTTGGGCCAGGCTCCCGGTCGCGCAGGACAAATGACAAAACGGTGCTGCGACTGATGGGCGTGATGCGGTCGTAGGCCGCAATCAGGTAAAACTCCAGCGGCGAGGGCGCGCGGCCGCGCACGAGTTGATAGGTGAGGACAATATTTTCGGCCGCATTGACCTCAGCCGCATAAGCCGGTGAATCCAGATAGGCGATGATCCGCTCCAGATTGCGCCGCGTGGCCGCCTGACCCGGCGCGGCCTGGGCAGCGCCGCCGACCGCCCACAGGAGCGCCAGAGCCAGCGCCAACAAAAACCAGCCTTTGTGCAAATGGTGTAAAGCTCGCATAATCTTCTCCAAGAAAAGGGTTAAGGGACTGAGGGAACAGCGGATGCGGCCATGAACCATTGGATCGAGCCGCGTAACTCAAACCGAGGCCATGCGCAGACGGGATTTTATCTTGTATAGAAATTCCTGACAGAGGGTAACAGCACAAACAGCAGAATCAACAAGCCATTGATGGCTGTGACATATTGAATCGGCCACTTAAAGCCGATTAGCCACGCCTCAACCAGCAACCAGATGGCAAGTATCACGCCCAGGCTGACAGTGCCAAGCCAGGCCCAATGATATTTCGCTTGACGCAATACGGCGTCAAGCCGAGGCCAATGCGGGCGCACTAGCAAGGCGTAAGCCAGACCCAGCGGCGCCAAACCCATTACCACTAGCAAAAACAGGCCAGGCAAGATGTAATTGGGGACAGGCAGCAGCGGCAGGACTTCCGCCATCTGCAATGAATTGCCGGATGGGTCGAGCAACATGGCAACCCCGCCATACAGCCCACCGAGGGCCAGGAAAAGTAACCAGAAAACGAGAATCCATAAGGCGATGGGATGTTTCATGATTGATAATGCTCCATGGAGGGTATTGTTGTGAGTGGGTAGAGTGGTTGAGAAGGTTGTAGAAAGATTACGCCAGGCGTTCATGCCTTGTCGTGATAAGCCGAAATGATGAGCGATTTGGTTGCGCGCTGCTTGTGCGGTGTGACCAGGGGACAAGCGCTAACTGGTGGCATGACAGCCACGCCGCATCCTGCGCCAAACGACACCTGGGCCGTCAGCGGCAGTTGGGTTTGAGCCACAGTGAGCGCGCCAAAGGCCGCCAGACCCGCGTCACATGAAGCGATTGTAGCACTCTTGGAAGGGCAAAGTCAATGCGAATATTGTGTCGCTGGGTGCAGCCGACTTGCTACTGCCCGATTTATCAACTATACTTCCTGAGAAACCTTCCATTGGTTACTACACGGATGATCTTTTCACCCTCCAAGGCGACCGTGG
>JAYRVN010000397.1:0-7053 GCA_041918535.1 Chloroflexota bacterium | reverse complement strand
GGCGACGCCCAGCTTGTGCGCCAGGCCGGCCTCGAAAAATTTGTCGTCGGCCGTCCACATGAACGGGTTGTTGACGACATAAGCGCCCTGTAGTACCGCATATTTCAGAAAAGAGCGGTAGTAAGGAACTTCATGGGAGATGCGGTCAACGAGGACGGCATACTCCACGAGATCATCCATGCGTGTGCCGCCGAGCTTGACATATTCGGCGACAACGCCCTGGTTGCGACTGTTGATTTCTTTAATCAGGGCCGGCGGCATAGACCATTCGCGCCCTACAAGCAAACCTACTTTGAGTGTCATGCAATGCTCCTGACGAATTGTTGGATGAATGGATATGGGTTGGGGGAGAAGAAGAGAGAGATTCGGCCGAATCTTTCCGTCGCCTAATCATGCCCCCCCATATATAAATTGATCATCTTAATCCAATACGGCCAATCGTGGCTCCAACCGTCCCAAATGCGCAGCGCGTTCCCGACCCCCTTGTTCCATAACACCGCCGATAAGTACTCGCTACTATAGCGCATCGGATCATCCCGCCCGGTAACCAGGATAATGTCCATCTGACGCAGCGCCGCCAGTCTGACCGGGTCCTCTTCGCCCGGCACAAACGATACCGGGTTGTTGAAATAGATATTCTCGTCGGAATAGCCGTCAGTCCAACGGTCAATCTCATAAATACCGCTCAGTCCAAGCGTCCGCCCCACCTGGTCGGGATGGCGCAGCGCAAAATTCACGGCGTGGTAAGCCCCAAAGCTTGCCCCTAGCGTAATCAGAAACGGGTTGGGGTTTAGATGGCGACTCAGGGGCAGCACCTCGTTCAAGAGGTAGCTGTCATATTGGGTGTGACGGGCGGCGCGCGCCGCCGGATGGCGATGGTGGGCGTACCAGCTTTCTGCATCCACGCTATCTACGCAAAAGACCTGCAACGAGCCATTGGCGATTTGCGCCCCCATACAAGCCGGCCCCATCATCTGGCGATCTTCCCATTCATAGAACTTGCCTTTAGAGGTGGGGAAAATCAGGGCCCGCGCCCCGGCGTGCCCAAAGACCAGCATTTCCATGTCTCGCCCCAACGCAGGGCTATACCAACGATGATATTCGCGATTCATGCAAGCTCCTTGGCAGATGTCAGAGCCGGCCAAGCATTGGGCGACCCTATTGGAGCGTGATTTTATCATAAACCCTGTGCCAATGATCACCTGTTACGATAGAATTAGGCGAACTGCTTACCTTCTATCGCTGTGGCCGGTGTTCTGGCTGCGCCACAACGGGTCTATCCCTAACGTTTCGGCCGAAGCAGTTTGTCGAATGAGAAACAGGGTTCTATCCAGTGAAGGCCTCCAGCAGGGGCTAAGGACGCAAAGATGTCGGGCAAGCCGGTTGTGATCGTGTGTCTGGCGAGCTATTTCAAAGGCGCGCTATTTTTGCAAGAGGCCAAACGCCAGGGGGCGCATGTTATTTTGCTGACGCGTGAAGCGTTGCGGGATGAAGCCTGGCCCATGGAGAGCATTGACGAGCGCTTCTTAATGCCCACTTTGCGGCAGATGCCGGACACTTTGCACGCGGTGGCCTATCTCATGCGTGACCGCGCCATTGATCAGGTGATTCCGTTGGATGATTATGATGTGCCGACCGCGGCGGCGTTGCGGGAGCATCTGCGCTTGCCGGGGCTAGGCGAGACGATCACGCGCTATTTTCGCGATAAGCTGGCGATGCGTTTGCGCGCGCGCGAATTAGGCATCCCTGTGCCGGCCTTCACCCCGGTGTTGAATCATCGGCAAGTGGCCGAATTTATGCAGCGGACACCGGCGCCATGGGTGTTAAAGCCCCGCCTGGAGGCAGGGGCGATGGGCATTAAGAAACTGTATCACCCGGAGGAGGTGTGGGGTTGGCTGGATCGCCTGGGAGATGAACAATCCTACTTTGTCTTGGAGCAGTTCTTGCCGGGAGATGTTTATCACGTAGATTCGGTGGTGTGGGATGGCGAGGTGGTGGTGGCTGCGCCGCATCAATATGGCCGTCCGCCGATGAGTGTGGCGCATGAGGGTGGGGTGTTTATGTCGCAAACGTTGGAACGGGATTCGGCCGAATCCCACACCCTCTTCGCCCTCAACCGGCAACTCCTCCTCGGCTTCGGCATGACCCATGGCGTCTCTCACAGCGAATTCATTCGCGACGAGGCCGGCCGCTTCCACTTCCTGGAAACCGCCGCCCGCGTCGGCGGCGCCGGCCTGGACAAACTCACCGAAGCCGCTACCGGCGTCAACCCCTGGATCGAATGGGCCAGGTTGGAAATCGCCCGCATTCAAGGCGCGCCCTATTCAATCCCCGTCCCTGATTACTATCAGGCCGGTATCCTGGTCTGCCTGGCGCATCAGGCATATCCCGACCTCAGCCCGTATGCCAACCCCGAAGTGTGGTGGCGCATGGACAAGAAACAACATGCCGGTCTGGTTGTGCGCGCCCACACCCGGGCGCGCGTGACGGAATTGTTGACCGATTATAGCCGGCGCTTCGCGGCCGACTTTCTGGCTGTCGCCCCGCCGTTAGAGCGCGCTCTGGAATAATCTTCGCCTCGCTCCACTCAAGAGACCGGGCTAGAGCGAGATTTGCTTCCCCAGCCGACTCGGGGTGTTAGATTCGCCCCAATTGCCTGTATGCCCTGGAAAAACTACTCCGACCACTTCCATCACCGTCATACGGTGGTGGGCAACGTGAAAGTAGCCCCGGAAGTCTGGAGCCCTCAGCTTCATAACAAACGCCCTATCCTGGTCTACCTGCCCCCTTCTTATGCTCACAGCCGGCGGCGCTACCCCGTTCTCTATATGCACGACGGCCAGAATCTGTTTGATGATGTCACGAGCTTCGCGGGCGATTGGCGTGTAGACGAGACGATGGAGCAACTCGGCCGCCAAGGGATGGAAGCCATCATTGTGGGCATCTATAACAAGGGCAAGGATCGCCTGGACGAGTACAGTCCGTTTGTGGATACCCATTATGGCGGCGGCAAGGGCGACCTTTACCTCTCCTTCATCGCCGACACGCTCAAGCCCATGATTGACGACGCCTTTCGCACCTTGCCGCAGCGTGATTACACCGGAATTCTCGGCTCCTCTATGGGTGGGCTGATCAGCCTGTATGCCTTCTTTGAATATTCCGATGTGTTCGGCCTGGCCGGCGTGATGAGCCCCTCACTCTGGTTTGCCGATGAAGCTATCATTGACTTTGTCGAGCGGGCCTTCTTTGCTCCAGGCCGATTATATATGGATGTGGGAACGCGCGAGTTTGCCGATTTTAACCATGACGCAGTCGTGCGCTCGCGGGGCTATTATGCCGGCGTGCGCCGGATGTATCGGGTGCTTTACCGTAAGGGCTACGTTCCGCGTCGCAACTTGCTCTACGTAGAGGAAAAATGGGCAGGCCACCGTGAGGCGGACTGGGCGGCGCGTTTGCCGATGGCGCTGCGTTTTTTGATTCCTCTAAGCGAGATGCCATCGGCCGATCCGGTCAGTTAGTGGACAAGAGTTACCGGGCCTGACGCCCGATGCTTCTACTCCCCGGATGATTCCAGCCTGGAGGCCAAACGGGACCAGATTTCGGCCGATCCCAGCTCACTCGGCGACACAGGCGGCCCTACCGCCACCCCACGCGCCGCCAGAACGGCTTTCACGCCGCTGATACGTTCCCCGGCCGGAAAAACAGCCAACATCTGATTGATCACCCGCTGCCAACGGCGCGCCTCGTCCAGCCGGCCGGCGGCAAAGGCACGTAGCAAGGCCACAAACGGCTCCGGCACAGCCGTCGCCAGGCCGCTAATCGCCCCATGCGCCCCTAGCGCCAGCGACCCCAGGAGAATCGGCTCGTTGCCCGCCAAGACCAACACCCCCTCTGGCGCAGCGTCGAGCAACTGACGCACCACTTGCATATCCGTGCGGCTCGTCTTGAGCCCGGCAAAGTTAGGGATACGAGCGGCCAGTTGACGCAGTAATCCGGGGGTGACGCCGTTAACCGCCATTTGGGGAATGTCATAGGCGAAGAACGGCAAGCCCCCCGCCGCCTCAGCCAGGCGCGTGAAATAGCTCAGCAAGGCGCTATCCGCCAGCGGATAAAAATAGGGGGTGACGGCGACGACGGCGTCCACGCCAATTTGGGCGGCGTGGGCGGCCAGGTCTGTGGCCGCGCGCAGGTCATTCGCCCCCACATGCGCTAACACCGGCACGCGCCCCCGCGCGGCAGCCAGACTGTGCGCATGCAGGCGGCGGCGTTCGTCCAGCTCCAGCAAAATGCCCTCGCCGGTGGTGCCGCCGACAAACAGCCCCCCCACGCCGCGTTCGACCAGAAAATCCACCAACGCCGGCACAACCGCCGGGTTGACCTGATAACCATCTGCCGACAAAGGCGTAGCCATGGCCGGAATGACCTGATGCAGCAGGCGGGCAAGTAGGGGGTGATCGGTTGGGAGCATCGGCTAACCTGGCGTCCAGGACGATGCGGCCTATCAGGCGCATCGTCCCGGACGGAATGGGCTCGATTAATCGGCGTAAGCCGGCAGAGGCAGTTGGAAGAGGTGGCCGGTGTAAGGATGGAGCCGTTCGGCTTCGGTTAAAGCCTGCTCAAAGAGTTCCAGGCCTTCGTCTAATAAGGGATAGGGAATGTTCAGGGCGGGCGTCATGCGCATTGTGCTCTTGCCGCAGGGCAGCAGCAAGACCCCTTTCTCAAAACCGATTTGGTTGAGCGCATTGCGCACGTCGGGGGCGGGTTCTTTGGTATCGCGGTCTTTGACGAACTCCACGCCGATCATCAGGCCGCGCCCACGCACATCACCGATGCTGGGATGGCGCGTTTGCATGTCGAGCAGGCGCTCCAGAATATATCGGCCGACCTGGGTGGCGCGATCAAGCAAGCCTTCACGCTGGATGACCTCAATCGTTGCCAGGGCAGAGATAGAAGCCACCGGGTTGCCGCCATAGGTGCTGCCGTGGGAACCGCGCCGCCAGATCATATCGCGCTCATGGGCGACGATGCCGCCGATGGGCATGCCGCTGCCGATACCTTTGGCGAAACACACAATATCCGGCTCAACGCCTTCATGCTCAATGGCCCACATCTTGCCGGTGCGCCCGGCGCCGCTTTGGATTTCATCGGCGATCAGCATGATGCCGTAACGGTCGCACAGTTGGCGCAGGCGCGGGAAGAAGTTGGGGGCCGGAATGACATAACCGCCCTCGCCCTGAATCGGTTCGACCATAATGGCAGCGATGCCGCGCGGATCACAGGTGGTTTGGAAAAGAATTTCTTCCAGGTAGTTTACGACCGTGTCGCCATAAGATTCACCCGGCTGTTGGTGGAGGAGGGGGCGATAGGGGTTCGGGAAGGGGATATGGAAGACCGGCAACCCCAGGCGGAAGTTGGCGCGTTGCACATATTTGCTGGCTGTAAAGGAGAGTGCGCCCAGGGTGCGACCATGGAAAGCGCCGGTGAAGCCGATAAATTGTTGCCGGCCGGTTTTGTACATGGCGAGTTTAATGGCGGCTTCGACGGCTTCAGTGCCTGAATTGCTCAGGTAGACGCGGGTTGGCCCGGTAATAGGCGCAATTTCCTGAATCTTCTCGCATAATTCAACCGCTTGCGGGTAGAAGAAGTCGGTGAAGCAGACGTGCCAAAATTTATCTATGGTTTCTTTGACCTTTTCCACCACATAGGGGTGACGATGACCGACATTCATGACGGCTACGCCGGCCATAAGGTCAACGTAACGTTTGCCATCGGTGTCCCAAAGTTCGGACCCCAAGGCGTGATCAACGACAAGGGCATATTCACGGACGTAAGAAGGACTCGTGCATTCCAGGTCCCGCTCGATCCAAGATCGGCCGATTGGACCGCAGCCTTCCAGATTGATATTCATAGGCGACTCCTGATCATAGAGGTTCCCCGCCCGACTCTGAGGCGGACGGAGTAAAGGTAAGAGGTATATGCGTGTCTAGCCTATGATTATAGCAGAGAGTGAAGCCCTTCGGGAAGTGTGGTAGGATCGAAGGTAATGGGAGCTTAGAGTGCGCTCAGGAGTTCAGGCCAGGTCATCAGGCAATTGTCGGCCTGGTCGCTTCTGAGTGGAGACAATATGTGGTAGGTTGGAAAAATTTATGAAAGTAGGCGGGGATTCGGCCGAATCCTCCCTCTAATTTAAGGAGCATATTTGTGAAACGTATCCGATTTTCCCCTTTTGCGTTGGTCTTATGTCTCGGTCTTTTGCTATTAGCCGCCGCCCTGGCCGGAACCACCCCGGCCGTGGCCGATGTAAACCCAGACACCATCACCATTCGAGCCAAAGACCGCGCCTTGCTAACCGGCAGTTTCTTCCAGCAATTTGTCGGCGTCAACAAATCCGAGCTGGTAGCCTACCGCTATTTAGGCGGCGTTTGGGAGCCTATACCCTCGCAACTTGACGAGAAAGACACCTTCGGCAAATACACGATTGCTGAGGGTGGCCTGCTGGATGCCAATGACGAGTTTGTCTTCATGGCGCAAGACGTAGGCGACGAAGCGGCCGAAGACAACTGGGTGAACGACAGCCTGGCGCGGTCTAACTGGCGCTATAAAATTCATGTTGTTGACGACCTTCACCCAACCGAAGAGGGTTGGGTTTATCTCTACCGTTCGACCACCTTGCCGCAATCCGCCGTTAGCTATGTTTCTTGGGACGAGCCCACCGAAACGTTCACCGGCCTTAACTACACCGCCAGCTTTGACCAGTCTACCATCACCGGCATAGCCGGCCTGACCGTCAATGGTGTGGCTGTGGATATCCTCGATCGCCAAAAGGTGCGTGTACTCCAGAGAAGTTGCCAGGGTACCAATTGTCAGGAAGACAACATCAATGAAGAAAACCTCAGCAGCTACATCACCGTACCGCCTTTGAACGTAATTATCAATGGCCCTGTGCGCGCTATTGCCGACGGACCTAACCTGACCTTCATCGCCACCGGCGCGAGTCTGGACACCGTCATCTCGGTCGATCTGTCCACGCGAGATATCAGCGGCGTTAATGTC
>JAYRVN010000396.1:0-5875 GCA_041918535.1 Chloroflexota bacterium | reverse complement strand
TGCCGGCCCCCACAAAGTAGAGGTTCTCAAAATCCTCGGAACGGTTGTGCGGACGGAACCAGGCGGATTGGGTTAACACCGGCTCTAATGAGAAGGCCGATCCCAGAGTGCTGTTCAACGTGTTCTGAAAGTGCCGTGGGTCAATCTGATGTTCAGCCACCAGACTGGCTTGCAAATCCGGCAAGTAATGATCTTCCAGGAATTGCATAATCGCGTTGCGGTAAGGCGTTGCCATTTCCCGCCAATCTACGTCGGCGCCCAAATGGGGCACAGGTGATAACACATAGAACGCTTCTCCACCGGCCGGGGCCATCGAGGGATCGGTCAATGTCGGCATGTGTAAGTATAGCGAGAAATCCTTAGCCAGCACTTTTCGGCCGAAAATATACGTCAGCAACTCCCGGTAACGCGGGCCGAGAATGATGTTGTGGTGCGCCAAACCGCCATCGTTATACCGTCGCCGCGTGCCGAAATAGATAACAAAGAGCGACATGCTGTAGCGCGCCCGCCGGTAACGCCGATCGCTGTTGCGTCGGCGGTAACGAGCGGGGATCAGATTCAGGTACGTGAAAGCCACATCCGCATTGGAGATCACATGATCAGCCCGTTCGATAGCGCCGTCCGCCAGGCGAATACCCGTCACACGCCGCCCGTCTGTCAGGATTTCTTTCACCTCCGCGTTGAGATGGAAACGTCCGCCTAACTCTTCCACCAGCCGCCCCAACGCCATCACCAGTGCGCCCGTGCCGCCCATGGCGTAATGGACGCCCCATTCCCGCTCCAGATAATGGATCATGGCGTAGATAGACGGCGCATCAAATGGATTCCCGCCCACCAGCAGTGGATGAAACGAAAAGCATTGACGCAAAAAGGGGTCTTGGACAAACTGCGCGGCGTAGTTGTAGACGCTCTTATAAGATTGTAGCCGGATCAAATCCGGCGCAACCCGCAGCATGTCGCTAACCTTAAGAAACGGCTTGTCGGCCAGTTCTACAAAACCCTTTTCAAAAATGGCCTTTGTGCTGGCGATAAAACGCTCATAACCCGCCTTGTCGGCCGGGTTCCATTGATCGATCTGCCCCAGGGTGAATTGAGGATCGTCATTGTAATCAAACCGGCGACCGGTATGGTCGAAAATCCGGTAGAACGGTTGGCACTTAACAAATTCAACGTAGTCTTCCCGGCGGCGACCGCCTAGCGCGAAGAGATCATCGAACATAAACGGCGCAGTGATCACGGTCGGGCCGCCATCGAACTTATAGCCGTCTATCTCATAAACGTAGGCGCGACCGCCGAGCTTATCCAGTTTTTCGTAAACATCAACCTCATAGCCTTGCGCCGCCAGGCGGGCAGCCGCGCCCAGGCCGCCGAATCCGCTGCCTATGATGATAACTCTCTTCTTCCTCATGCTAGGTTCCAGTTGGCACACCGGGCGAGAGATGGTTTCGCCCCCATGCCGCTACGGTTGTGCTAATCTTTCAGTCGCTCACAGCCGACGAGTGCGCGTTGATTGCCAGAAAGGCCGACGGCTCAACGGGCCGCACAGCCTCGCCGCGAATAGTTTTAACACGCCACCAAATGCCGGGCAAGAGCGCCAGCTTGCGCCGATTGGACACATAGGCCCGACGGCTGAACACATCATAGTTGTGAGCCTCAATGTCATCTAGAATGCGTTGATAGAGTTCAGCCGCCGCCCGAACGGCTATTTGTCCTTGCCGGCCGAGCATGGCGATGCCGGACATAGATTCCTGGTAGAGCCCACGTGTGCGCTGGATCTCAAAGCGCATGAGCGCTTGCCAACGCGCGTCATTGTTGCCGGCGGCAATGTCCGCTTCGACGACGCCAAAGTGCGCCAGGTCTTCTTGGGGCAGATACAGACGGCCCATGCGCCAATCCTCGGCCACGTCGCGCAAGATGTTGGTGAGTTGCAGAGCCACGCCCAGTTTGATGGCGTAGGGCAACGCCTCGCGCCCACTGAAACCGGTGATGTGCATGGACATCAAGCCTACCGTGGAGGCGACGCCGTAACAATAGTCGGCCAGTTCGGCAAACGTGGTGTAACGGGTTTGTTGCAAGTCTTGGGCCACCCCGTTTAATAACTGCTCGGCAAAAAGGGGTGGAATCTGAAAACGACGCCGCGCATCGAACCAGGCTAATGTTACCGGATCATCGGTAGTCCAATAAGGATAAAGGGCTTGCCGACGCCAGGTTTGTAGGGCCGGCAGCGCCTCAGACTGGGCGCGGTCTACCAGGTCGTCGCTGGTGCGGCAGAAGGCGTAAAGCGCGCGCATGGCCCGGCGTTGATCGGGCGGCAACAGGGCCGAGGCCATATAGAAAGTTTGGCTATGCCGCCGGGTGAGTTCGGCGCAGATGGCCTGCGCTGTGGCGATTTGATCGGGTGCGACATCGAGCTCCAACTTATCTTGGTAGTACGTTGCGGCCGATGCTTTCCGCAGTAATTGATGTTCCCAGCTTGTTTGAGTCATGGTCTCTTGCCTGTGGAGCCTGGTAGGCGAGAAAATGAGGCCTGTTGTCTGGTTGAATGGTTTATCAGTGTATATCTTAACGCCGGAGTTTAATTATGTCAAATATTTGTAGACTATTTATCCATGATTGTTGACAAAATGTGTATATTGCGCTAAGATATACCTAATTGAAAAAGGAGAATTCGAATGAAAGCATGGTTGTTGTTAGCCTTAATGTTGATAGGCGGCTTGTCAGTGGGGGTGGCGCCGGCAGAAGCGCACGTTCCCTACATTGAACGGTACGATTCGACTGAGTCACGGCCGTTTATGTTGGATGATGTTGTCCAATCGAAGGTTTTCTATGCCTGGCTACAATCCGCCACCGACATAGACTATTATCGTTTTGAAGTGACGGACCCGGTGCGCGTGTATGCGCAAGCTATTGTGCCGGTGTGTCCGGGTTATGAGCAGTTCTTGCCGTGGTTAGCGGTGATTGGGCCGGGTTTGCCGACGCCGAGTGAAGGCTTGCCGGCTGGTTTTACCTTACCGCCGGGTTATGGCGCGATCGTTTTGCCGAATGTGCCGCCCGGTGAAACGCGAGAAACCTTTTATGAGCCGTTCGGCGGCAAGTATTATTATGATGCGCCGATATTTGATCAGGTTGTGACGCAACCGGGCCATTGGGGCATCATCTATTACGATCTGACGGGCAGCGTGGGGGATTACGGCGGGGTGATCGGGATTGAAGAGCGTTTTAGGCCGGTGGATATTGTGCGTTCGCTGATCAACACGCCGATTGTCCGCCAGAACGGAGAGTTGCATACGCCGTGTGATTGAGTTTCAAGAGGCGGGAATTGGGGCAAGTTGAACAGGGGGGTGGTTTCGGCCGCCCCCCTGTTTTTGTTATTATCTACGCCGACAACATCTGTCGAGCAAAACGGTATGCTTCCTGTAACTCTACTAGCGCCTGCTCTGGTTTGCCGCTCGCACGCGCCCGATCACGGTGATAGTTAATCATATACTGCGTTGGCGTGTCCTGGCCTGCGCCTGCCTGCGCCGCTTGTTGGCAAGCGGCAATGTCCTCCTCTAACTTGTCCAGGCGATCCGCCCAGGTTTCAATGCGTTGATTGACCAGTTGGACAGTTTTCACCAGCGCATTAATCTCCTCAATGTCGCGCAGTGTTTCATCCAGGCGTCCTCGCGCCGACAACTGCTCGCGTCGCGTGTGCGCCTGCGCGATGCACGTTTGCACGTTGGCCTGGTCTTCGGCCAGACAAGCCCAGCGCGCCGCCTGACGCTGGGCAAAGGCCCACTGGTCGGGTAGCGCGCCCAACAGGGCATCTACCTGCTCTAATTGTCCGCGAACCGTTTTCTCCACGACATGCAGTCGGTCGGTGAGCGAGTTGGCGGCCGAGATGAACCCTTCCAATTCGGCCGGATGGCCGGCTGTGGCGGTCTGTTGGACGATAACATGGGCTACTTTTGAATTGAGCGGGTCTTGGTGGAGCGGGACAACGGTCTGCGCGGCCTGCCAGGCGACTTGCAGTTGGCGCAAGGCGGCGGCGGCTTGTTGCTCTGTGCGATGTAAATCAGATTGATGATTCGCTAGTAGGGCCCGCCCATCTTCAGCCAGGTCTATCAACAACTGGGTTGTGTTGGTGAGGCGTTGTCCCAGGTCATTCGGTGTGTCCCGTTCTTGGGAAAGTAACAAGACATGAGCGTTGTGCAGGGTGGTGTTATATCGGGTGGCGAGATTTTCAATGGCTTGACTGAAGCGGGAACGATGCTTGATGTCGTTGAGTTGATTCAACACCTGCGTCACGCTATTCAGCGCCAGGACAAGATTACTCGACTTCTCGCTAACAGCAGCTCGCGCGACGGCGGTATCCCACAGGAGTTGCCGACGAAACGCTTCCGCCTCACGCAGCAGGGCTTCGGCGCGTTGCGAGAAGGCCCGGCTGTCCATGAGCTGAGGCCCGTCACCGGTCGCCAGGGAAGGTATCAGAGCCAATCGTTGGCGCGCTTTGAGCAACGCGGCATCAGTTTGCCGATAGCCGCGATCAACGCCTTCCAGGTCGGTGGCGAGTTGTTCAATGGTCAGCTTCCATCGATCCAGATCAACCGCCAATTCATCCAGGAGGCGAATGGGGGTGTCCGGCTGCATGCGCAGGCTTTCTTCGATTTGATGCGTTTCCTGGAGGCATTGTTTAAAACGTGTGTTGAAGTCGTCTAGTTGCAGTTCTTGCGCGGCCAGAGTGTCAAGGCGTTCGCGCAGGTTCGGCAGTGTACGGGATAGGAGCGTGTGGCAGTCGGCGCGCAGTTGTTCGGCGCTGCTGTTAAGAGTAGCCCAGGCAATATCGGCCGAATCCAAGCTCGCCTTAGCCGCCTGTAACGCTTGCCATACCTGACGCAGCCGATACTTGTTGCGCGGCACATGCAGCAGATGGGCCGGGTTCTTGCCAAAGAACATTTCAGGACTCTGTCCCTCCGGCACGCGGCCGAACGGCCAGGATTGGATAGCCGTGACGTTTTTCAATTGGCTGCGCGCCGACTGAATGTGTTGCACACACGCTTCATAACTCGTCCGCGAACGCGTCGAGCGCGCTTTTCGGAAGGCCTGCACCCTGGTGTCCAGGTGGTTGGCGCGTTGGGTCAGCTCCTCAGACTCTGTCAGGAGGGTTTGGCGTTGTTGTAGGTTACGCTCTGCCAGACGCGCCCATTCCGGCACAAGCAAAAGCCCTAGCGCCGCCAAGATGATGAAGACGAGCACAAAAATAATGGGAATTAGCCAGATCATGACTGACGTTTCTCGGTGAGTGTTTCAACCTGTCAGGGCTAGGTGCAGCCTATGGCGACTATTGTACCCGATTCCACGCGGCGAGGTCATCCAGTAAGAGGCGGTTGACCGCGCCAGCTTGGTCCAGATGGACCCAGTGTGAAGCGTCGTCGAACACCGTCAGGCGGCCTTGGTCGCACAAGGCCAGGCTGGGTTGCACCAGACTGAAGTCAAGGGCGATGTCCTGGCGACCCCAAATGATGTGAGTGGGCACAGATACGCGTTTTCGGGGTAAGGGGTGAAGAAGGGAGCGGCGAACCGCAGCGCGATACCAGTTGAGCATACTGGTGAAAGCGTGCGGTTGGCTCCAGGCGGCGCGATAGGCGTCAAAATCGGCCGAATCGAAACTCCCGGCTTGAGCGGCGGTTTGCAGCATATTAACCAGCGGTTCCCAGCTTTGCCGTCCGGCCGCCCACTCCGGGAACCAGGGCAGTTGGAAGAAAAACACATACCAACTCTTGCGTAGCTGACGAAGTTGACTACGGACGGCGCGATCCATCACGCCGGGATGCGGCACGTTCAAGATGTGCAGATGGCGCACGCGATCGGCATGATACATCCCCAACCACCAGGC
>JAYRVN010000395.1:0-7975 GCA_041918535.1 Chloroflexota bacterium | reverse complement strand
GCCATCGCCGAAATCCCAGGCATAGCTCAAAGCGTCGCCGGTGGACGTGTTACTGAAGACCGTCGTCGCCCCCAACGGATCGGGGCTGGAAGACGTGAAACCGGCCAACGGCGGCGTCAGAATTGTCACCATGCCCGTCGCCGCGTCAGCGCCCACGGCGTTGGTCGCCGTCAGCGTGACGGTGTAGCTGCCGGGCAGGGCGTACAGATGCGTCGGATTGGCCTCGACGGCTATCAGACTGCCATCGCCGAAATCCCAGGCATAGCTCAAAGCGTCGCCGGTGGACGTGTTGGCGAAAGCGGTCGTCGTTCCTAGCGGATCGGGGCTGGAAGAGGTAAACCCGGCCAACGGCGGCGTCAGGATGGTCACCATGCCCGTCGCCGTGTCATTGCCCGCCTCGTTGGTCACCGTCAGGGTGACGGTGTAGCTACCGGGCAAGGCGTACAGATGCGTCGGATTGGCTTCGACGGCTATCGGACTGCCATCGCCGAAACCCCAGGCGTAAGTGAGGTTCGCGCCGACAGATGTGTCGGTGAATTGAGTATTCTGGCCCAACGCGTCCGGGCTGGTGGAGGTGAAGCTCGCCACGGGAGGCTCGTCCGGCAGGCAAGCCGCGCCCGCGCCGAGTAGGCTAATGTCGTCAATGTGCCAGCCATCGTCCACATAGCTGGCGTCGGAGGTGAAGTGGAAACGCATTCGGGCGGCCGGCTGCCCATCGAGTTGGGAGGCAGCCAGCACAATCTTTTGCCAGGAGGATGCCGCGCCGTTGAATCGGCCGATTTCTTCCCAGTTGACGCCATTGTCGGGTGAAACCTCCACCCGGCAATAATCGCCGGCCGCCGTATCACACACCTGCCAATAAACCAATTGTACGCCGTCATAGTCGCTGAAATCGAAGGCCGGGGAGGTCAGGGTGATATTCCGATTGGCGGCGTAGTTACCGCCGGGGCTGTCGGTCCAGGCATGTACCGGGCTGTGGAAGCGCTCCACCGAGACAACCCAGGGCGCTTGCGGCGTCCACACATTGTTGCCGCCTTCGACGTCGGTGCTATAAACCGTGCAGTAAGGGTAAAGGACGAAGTCTTGCTGGATGGTCTCGTAATCATGCGCGGTGACGGTTACAGTCTTTGAGCCATAATCGGCCGAATCCGGGATCGCCTGGAGCGCATACGTATTGCTCAATACTTGCATCTGATAGAAGCCCGTGACGGGGTCAGTCACCGTCTGGAACAACGCCCCGGCCTTGAGTGTAGCCGCCAACGGCTGGCCGGTGTCGCCGGCCGTTACCACACCCTGAATCGTCGGCGCCACCGCCGGATCAAACACAGTCAAAAAGACGGCGCTCACCGGCCCCCAATTCCCGCCCACATCTCGACCGCGCACAAAAATAATGTGCCGACCGGTCGTCAGGCCGGTTGTGTCTATGCTGGCTTGCACCGCCTCAATAGCTGAGTTGAAATTGCCGTCGCTGGCGACCATCGCATAGGCCACCGGAGCCGGGTCCGTCACCCAGGGCGGCGTGTCCACATAGTACTCCGCCGCTTGAATCACCTGCGTCGGTTCTGTGCCGTTCTGGTTGTTGTAGCGCGTATCGTTGATCGTGGCCGTCAAGGGCGCCGGCGTGCCGGCCGGCACAAGGTCAGAGCCGACAATATCCGGCGACAACGTATCCGGCCCGGCCGGGGTCAGATACGGTGTGCGCGCCACTTTGGCCGCATACAGCAACGCCTGGAGATTCGTCGGCAGAATACTGCCTTCAAAGGAGGAACACGCTTCAAAGAAACTGGTCCCGACTTCGTAAGTGTACCCGGCCACACCCAATTCGCCGTAAGCGTGGTCGTCGGTCGTGCCGTCGGTGGGGTAAAGGCCAATGGCTTGTTCCGGGTAGTAGTTGTTGAAATAGGCCATTTTGCGGCCTAATGTGCGCAGAGCCGTGCTATTGGGCGCGGGCGTGCCGGTGAACCCCCACGGCCACAACACCAATTGGCTGTAACTATGAACATCAATGTACACGCCGGTGGCGTCCGCCGGAGCCGGGTCGCCCAGGCCAGGGCCGCGTTGGTCGGGGAAAATGGCCGTCATGTAGTTCATGATCGCTTGCGTTTCCGGTTCCGATCCGGCGAATGGCCCGCGATAGGTCTCGGCGCAAGGCTGGCCGCTGGAACCGCCACAACAGCCCCATTGAAAGACAAAGTTGCGATTCAAGTCTGCGCCGCGATCATTGGTGTTGGAGCAGTAGTTGTTGTTGGTGTTCTTGCGCCAGAGCAGGCCGGTTTCAGCTTTTTTGCGGCCGTCTGGGTTGGCCTGTAACATCAGATGGATGTCGTGATAATCTAGCAGCCAGGTGATGTCAGGGTCAACACCGTAATTGGCAACGAGATATTCGCCAAAACGTGTGACCAATTCCGCCGGGGCATATTCGCGGGCATGAATGGAGGCCGTGACGAAAAGCTTAGGCTTCGTCGTGGGATCGAGATTGAAGTTAGTGAGGCGCAACACCATCAGGTCATAACCTAACAAGGGGTTTTGAGTTTTTTCCCAGGAGTTTCCCACGTCGACCCATTGAGCCAGGTCAGGGTGGTTATCCACCAGAGATTGCGCGCTGGCGAACGTCTCTTCCACCGTGCGGTAGCAAGAGAAGCCGGGGATGGTGTCGGTGGCGGCCCCGTCGGTGACCGGACGGCGGATGCCGGCAGTGGCGTCGGCGTCAATCTCGACGCGGAAGCCTTGCGCCTGAAAATGGGCGATTTCGGCCTGGGTCATGTCCACGTTAAAGTAGTGCGCCTTGAAATCAACACGCCAGGGTTCTTTTTCGGCCGAAAATCGGCTCACTTCAAATACATCGTCAAAATAGACGCGCACCACATACAAGTCCGCATTCACCAGGCGCGGTTCCTGCGCCGGCAACCGGCGGGCTGTGAGCGCCAGCGTTCCCACTAGCATGACGAGCAAACACACCAGCCATCCATACGTCTTCTTATTCATCGTGTCCTCTCCTTAGCGGACGCCTGTTGCGCCTAGCGCCGGGCGGCCGTGACCAAGCCTTCAAATAGTTTAAGCATGGCCGGCTCGTCCTGCCACAACTCTTCCGGATGCCATTGCACGCCGACAACAAATGAATGGGCGGGCGCTTCCAAGGCTTCCACCAGGCCATCCGGCGCTATCGCCGTCGCCGTCAGGCCGGGGGCTATCTCGCGCACACCCTGATGATGCAGACTGTTCACCAAGCATTGCCTTTGGCCGAGCATATTCGCCAACTTCGATCCCGGCGTCAAACTCACGGCATGGGTCAGCGCGTTGCGCGCCAGATTCGGCCGATAATAATTATGCTCAATCGCCAGAGGCATCTCCGCACAAACATCTTGCCATAAGGTGCCGCCCAAAGCCACATTCAAAACCTGATGCCCGCGACATATCGCCAGCAGCGGCATGTCCTGCGCCATCGCTTCACGGGCCACGAACAGTTCCAATTCGTCCCGATCCTCATCAATACCGGCGACTGTCGGATGAATCTGGCTTCCATTGTAGCGCCGGGGATGGATATCGCCGCCGCCGGGCAACAAAATGCCGTCCACCCGCTTCAGCATCGCCCGCAAGTCGTCCTGCGTCAATCCCTGCGGAATCAGCATGGGAATCGCTCCCGCCGCCAGCAGCGCCTCCTTATACCGCACCGACAGGCCACAGACTTCCAGATAGGGATTGCGGGTCACAATCTTATGATAGGTGGTACAACCGATAATAGGCCGTGAAGACATGGGAACATCCTTTCGACTGGGGAAAATGCAGGGTAAGAAACGCGGTGGGCATAAAAACAGAGCGGCTGTTTCTGACCGCCCCAATAAAAAACGGGATGAAAGTCAGTTGACCTTCATCCCGCTTTTGTTCTGTCAAACAAACCAGTTTGAACGCGCACAATTCCCGACGGTGACAGCAACGGGTCTTTTTCAACACATGCCTGAGAGGAATTTGCCGCCGAATGTGGGCTTAAATGCCGGCCTGACCGGCAACCCGCTTCTCAGAACGGGCCATTAATCAAACCATACAGCCTGAAGGTTCACAGGCCAAAGATAAGCGCGTCCCCATTTCAACTGCCTGTCGTCATCCGTTTGGTCGGATGGCCTTCTCACTCACTAGCCCGGCGCGAAAAGCTGGGTGAGAACATTGCCCAAAGGTTGCCGGACAGAACCGGCAATCTGAGTGGGAGGTGGATAATAGCGTCCGCGCCACAATCCAAGAGGGCAGGCCGGTAATCCCTCCGCTAAAGCTGCTGTTTCTCGCGCAAACGGGCCGCTTTACCCCGACGGCCCCGCATGAAGTAAAGCTTAGCCCGGCGTATGTGAGAACCCCGGTGTACTTCGATCCGCTCAATCCGCGGTGAGCGCTCTAGGAAGGTCATTTCCACACCGGTTCCGCCGACTGCAATCCGGCGGACGGTGAAACTAGCGGTGTTGCCGCTGCCGTTCTTGCGGATGATCATGCCGCGAATCATCTGCGAACGCTCGTTTTTTTCGCCCACGCCGACGCGTAGGAAAAGAGTGATGCTATCACCGACATTGACATCGGGCAGGTCTTCACGCTTGGGGGCCTCAACAGAACGCAATAACAAGTCAGACATGAGACGTTACTCCACCTTTATCCAACATAAAAACTGCCCTGTATGGCAGGAACGTTTTATGTTATCATGCTTTATAATCGGCGGCAAGTTTTTGACAATCTTCCCGACGGTGGCTATAATCCTTAACGCTGTGTGGGCAAACCGTCACAGCCGACACAGACACAAGACTATTGGAGGTCCATGTGTACGCAATTTTTGAATGTGGCGGCCGGCAGTACCGCGCCGAAGAGGGTCATGTTTTCTCTGTGGAGAAGTTGCCCTATGAAGTCGGTCAACAGTTTGATTTAGACACTGTTTTCCTGGTTGCTGATGGAGCAAATATCAGCGTTGGCCAGCCGACTGTTGAAGGCGCGCGTATCAAGGCCACCATTACCGAACAATATCGTGGCAAGAAGATTTTTGTGTGGAAGTATAAGCCCAAGATTCGTTATCGGCGGCGTCGGGGGCATCGTCAAAGTTATTCGCGTCTGCGGATTGACGAGATCGTGGTCGGCTGAAGGAGAATAGCATGGCTCATAAAAAAGGGGGCGGCTCCAGCCGCAACGGTCGTGACAGCAACTCCCAACGCCTGGGCGTTAAGGCGTATGGGGGCGAGGTGATTACACCCGGTTCTATTATTGTGCGCCAACGCGGCACACATTTCAGACCTGGTGAGAATGTGGCCCTGGGCGGCGACGATACTATCTTCTCAAAGGTGGCCGGCAGGGTGGTGTTTGAAATCCGTCGAGGACGCCGGTATATATCCGTCTTGCCGTTGGCAGATGAGGATTGAGGTCTGAAAGATGAAAAAAGGCATTCATCCGAAATGGTATCCTGACGCCAAGGTGGTTTGCGAGGGCCAGGTTGTGATGACGGTGGGGGCTACCGTGCCGGAAATCCGTGTGGATATCTGGTCCGGGACCCACCCTTTCTACACCGGGCAACAGCGCCTGCTCGATACGGAAGGGCAGGTTGACCGTTTCATCCGCCGTTTGCAAAAGCGCGAGGCTTATGTGACAGGGCAGCAACAGGAACTAGAGAAGGCGCTGCCGCAGAACATGGAAGTAGGCGTGATGGGGCTGAGCAAGAAGTTCACCAGCGCTTTGGAGGCCGCCGGCGCGACGACGGTGGGAGCGGTGCTGGCGATGTTGCAGCAGGGCGAAGACACGCTTTTAGCTATCCCTGGCGTTGGTCAGAAGGCGCTGATTGACATCCGGCGTTATCTGCGGGCGGAAGGATTAATCGAGTAGTTGATCGTTCTCCTCAGGTGAGGTAATGTAAGGGCAGGTGCGGAGACGTATCTGCCCTTTTTTATTGGGCAGGGTGGGTCATGGATGACCCGATTGGGACGCAGGGCGATTAAACGGACTGGCAATGAGAGGGAAAAACGGGTATGGATAAGCACAGTCGAGGGCGGGTGGAGGTGATTTGCGGCAGTATGTTCAGCGGCAAGACGGAGGAGTTGATCCGCCGGATTCGCCGAGCCGCCATCGCCAAACAAAAGGTGCAGGTGTTCAAGCCGGCATTGGATTCGCGCTATGGGCTGGCGTTGGTGAAGTCGCATAATGGCGCCGGGTTTGAGGCTGTGCCGGTGAATTCGGCCGAATCCATCTTCACCCACCTCCGCCCCGACACCACCGTTGTCGCCATTGACGAAGTGCAATTCTTTGACCCCGCCATCGTGACCGTCTGCCAACAACTGGCCGACCAGGGCAAACGGGTTATCTGCGCCGGCCTCGACACCGATTTTCGCGGCGAACCCTTCGGCCCGATTCCCACCCTCATGGCCCTGGCGGAAGATGTGGAGAAGTTACGGGCGATCTGCGTGGTTTGCGGCGAACCCGCCAGCCGCACCCAGCGACTTATCAACGGCCAACCGGCCGCCTATGATGATCCCATTGTGCTGCTCGGCGCCGCCGAGGTATACGAAGCGCGTTGTCGGCAATGTCATCTGGTGCGGGTAACCGCGCCAACGGCGGTTGTCAGCCATCAACAGTAACCAGGTGCTGTCGCCGCGTCAACCGACGATTAATCGTTGATTCGGCTGCGCTGCACCTGGATGATTGACTTGAGAGGAGTAAACGGCATGGGGCGCAATCTGATTGATGACGTTGAATCCGTCTTGATCGACGAGGATCGCCTGTACCAACGTGTCCAGGAGCTCGCTCAACAAATCGAAGACGATTACGAGAACACGGACGATTTGTTGTTGGTGTGTATTTTGAAGGGCGCGGCTATCTTCATGTCCCAACTGAGCCTGTTGCTCAAACGGCCGCACGAGATTGATTTCATGGCCATCTCGAGCTATGGCGCGGGCACGCTGAGCAGCGGCGCCGTGCAAATCATTCTAGATTTGCGCCAGGACATTTTTAACCGGCACGTCTTGATTGTCGAAGACATTATTGATAGCGGCCGAACCCTGGCCTACTTGCGCCGTAGTTTGTTGGCCCGTTCGCCGGCGTCGTTGAAGATTTGTACGTTGCTCACCAAAACAGCGCGGCGGGTGATGGAAGTTCCGGTAGATTATATCGGCTTTGACATTCCCGATGAGTTTGTGGTGGGCTATGGTCTGGATTACGCCGAGCTTTACCGCAATTTGCGTTATATTGCGGTGTTGAAGCCGGAAGCTTTTACGCCCCTCGAATGAGCAGGCGCGCCGGCAACGAGGCGATTGTTGTCTACTTTATCGTCTTCTGATCTTTCTGCCTACGCCGGACGTTGGGTGGCGTTGAGCCGCCTGACGCAAGAGGTGGTCGGCGTAGGGCATACGGCTGAGGAGGCGTTGCGTCGCGCTCGCCATTCTCGGCCGAAAGAGCGGTTCGAGGCCAGGTTTGTGCCCGCGCCGCTCTACCTGCCGACGATCCTGGAACGGATTCGGCCGATTTTGGTGGCCCAACCCATACCTGTTTATCTCGTCGGCGGCTGTGTGCGCGACGCCTTGTTGCAGCGCGATAGTCACGATCTGGATTTTGTCGTCGACGGCAGCGCCATTTCTCTCGCCTTCAACGTGGCGGACGCGTTGGGTTGGCCGGCCTACGTCATGGATCGTGAACGGGATATCGCCCGCGTTGTCGCGCCCGGACAGGCCACTGTGCTCGATTTTGCCGGCTTACGCGGGCCGGACCTGATAGCCGATCTGCAAGCCCGCGATTTCACCGTGAATGCCCTGGCCTTGCCCGCCGACGCCGATACGGCCGAAGCGATCATTGACCCTTGCGGCGGCCTGGGAGACATCCTGGCCGGCCGCCTGCGGCACACCCATCCCCGGGCGGTGACCGACGATCCTGTCCGCGCGGTGCGCGCGGCGCGCCTGGCGGGGCAATTGGGCTTCACCTTGACGCCGGGCACCATTCGGGCCGCGCGGGCGGCGGTCAAACAAGT
>JAYRVN010000394.1:0-6668 GCA_041918535.1 Chloroflexota bacterium | reverse complement strand
TCTTATACACGCATCTTTAAAAGTGTCCGGTAGTGAAATCAACCGCCAACGTATCATCCGTCACATTTACTCCTGAAGCTTTAACGGCCGACAAATCATAAACCAAAGTGTTCCTAAAATGCTCAACCATGCTGGTAGCATACTGTATTATCACTCCTGATGTCAATCACTTGTTTGTCATAGGCGGCGCCGGGACCATCCCTCTGCGCCAACGCACAGGGCGGTCGCTGCCCCAAAAGGCCGATCTAGGATACTCCCTGGCGCGTTTTGTTGACCAATGCAGGACTCATTTGCTACACTGTAGCCTGGCCTCGCCGGGCGCATGGGCCTGAACTCATTCGGCAGCCGGCGGCGGGCCTGATTTCGAGACCCAACGCTTGTAAGGGAGACCTCTATGGACAAAGCGATCCTGCTTGACTGGTATCGCCAGATGGTATTAATCCGGCGTTTTGAACAGCGCTGCGCCCAGCTTTATCAACTCGGCCAGATTGGCGGCTTTCTGCACTTGTATATCGGCCAGGAGGCCGTCGTCGTCGGCACGATTGCGGCGCGCCGGCCGGAGGATAACGTCATCACGGCCTATCGCGACCACGGCCACGCGCTTATGGTTGGCTCGGATGTCGGCCGATTGATGGCGGAATTGATGGGCAAGGCCACCGGCGTTAGCCGGGGGCGCGGCGGTTCGATGCATCTGGCGGATGTGGAGCGCCGCTATTGGGGCGGCTATGGCATCGTGGGCGGGCAGATTGCCCTGGGGGTGGGGCTGGCCCTGGCGGAGCAATATAAAGGCACGCAGGCCGTGACGCTGATTTACTTCGGCGATGGGGCTACCAATATCGGCTACTTCCACGAAGCCATGAACCTGGCGGCGGTGTGGGATTTGCCCGTTCTCTTCATTTGCGAGAACAATCTTTATGGCATGGGTACTTCCGTCGAACGCGCCTCCGCCGTGCCGCACATGGTGCAGAAAGCCCAAGGCTATGCCATGCCGGCCGAACAGGTGAACGGCATGGATGTCAACGAAGTTTACACCAAATCCCAGGCGCATCTGGCGGCCGTGCGCGAAGGCGGGGGGCCGCATTTTCTGGAGATCGTCACCTATCGCTTCGAAGGACATAGTATGGGCGACCCACTGCGCTATCGCACCAAAGAAGAAGTGCATAAGTGGCGCGAGAACGACCCCATCGGCATCCTGGAAAAACAACTGCTGGAGGCGTATGCTATCCCGCAGGCAGAGCTGGATGGGATTGACGACGCGATAGATGCGCAGATTGAGGCGGCCGTCAAATTTGCTGAGGAGTCGCCATTTCCCACGGAAGATTCACTCTTTGACAATATCTATGTGGAGGAGGCGTAACGATGGCGCGGATTACCATGCGAGAAGCAATTAGCCAGGCGTTGCGCGAGGAGATGTTGCGCGACGACCGAGTGTTCATCATGGGAGAGGAAGTGGGCGTGTGGGGCGGTACATACGCCGTCACGCGGGGCTTTTATGATGAATTTGGCCCGCGCCGGGTGAAAGACACCCCCATTTCAGAGATGGTGATCGGCGCGGCGGCGGCGGGAGCGGCGATGAACGGCTTGCGCCCGGTGGCCGAGTTCATGACCATTAACTTCGCCTTTGTCGCCTTTGATGCCATTGTTAACCATGCGGCCAAGCTGCACTATATGTTCGGCGGCCAGATACGTTGCCCGGTGGTTTTCCGCGCTCCCGGCGGCGGCGGGCGACAGCTCGGCGCGACCCATAGCCACACGCCCGATGTCATTTTTGCCCACTTTCCCGGTCTTAAGGTGGCAGCGCCGGCGACGCCGTATGACGCCAAGGGGTTGTTGAAATCCGCTATTCGCTCGGACGATCCCGTCTTGTTCATTGAACATCATACACTGTATCAGATTCGCGGTGAAGTGCCGGATGGCGAGTATGTGATCCCGCTCGGTCAGGCGGATGTCAAGCGGGAAGGCACGGATGTGACCGTGGTGGCGTATTCGCAGGGGTTGCAGGTGGCGCTGGAGGCGGCGGAGGTGTTGGCAAAAGAGGGAATTTCGGCCGAAATTGTTGACCTGCGCAGCTTGCGCCCCCTGGACATGGAACCGGTGCTCCGCTCCTTCCGCAAAACCTTTAAGGCGGTGATTGTTGAAGAGGGCTTTCTCTCCTATGGCATCGGCGCGGAGATTGCCGCCCGCTTACAGGAGCAGGCCTTCGATTACCTGGATGCGCCCATCCAGCGGGTGGCGCAACTGGAAACGCCCTCCCCGTATTCCCGCCAGCTTGAACAAGCCGCCCTCATTAACGCCGGGCGCGTCGTTGCCGCCGTCAAAGCGATTGTGTAGCCGATTGACGTTGCGCCAGAGTTGGAAGTAGGAGAGTAAACGCATGGCAGAATTTGTGGTAATGCCCAAATTGGGTTTTGATATGCGCGAGGGTGTGCTCGTACGTCTGGTCAAACAGGTGGGCGAGCCGGTGGTGAAGGGTGATATCATCGCCGAAATCGAATCGGACAAAGCCACGCTGGAACTGGAATCCCAGGTTGATGGTGTGGTGTTGCAATGGCTGGCGGCGGCGGGTGACAGTGTGCCGGTCGGCGCAAATCTGGCCCTGGTGGGGGCGGTTGGCGAGAGCCTCGCGCCCCTGGCGACTGGAGCGGCTCCGGTGGCTGCGCCGCCCATGCCAATTCAGGCGACCGCGGCAGGCGTGGTTGAAGGGGAGAGAGAGGAGGCGGTTTCGGCCGAATTTCCCGGCGGCATTAAAGCCACACCCGTCGCCCGTCGCCTGGCGCGTGACAACCAGCTTGACCTGACTCGGATGGCCGGCAGCGGTCCCGGCGGGCGCGTGCGCAAAGCGGATGTAGAGAACTTTCTCCAAACTCAGACTGCCCCCGTCGCGCCTACGCCCGCTCCGCCGATCGCCTCTGCGCCCGTAGTAGCTGCCCCCGACGCCACGGAAATCCCTGTCAGCCGCCTGCGTCAAATCATCGCCCGCCGCATGACAGAAAGCAAAACCAGCGTCCCGCACTTCTATGTGACAAGCGAAATAGACATGGCGGCCGCGCTGGCCTTGCGCCAGCAGATCAACGCTGCTCTGCCGGATGAAGATAAAGTCTCGGTGAACGATCTGGTGGTGAAGGCTGCAGCTCTGGCCCTGCGTGATTTTCCCAACCTCAACGCCAGTTTCGCCGGCGACAAATTGACGCGCCACAACCACATCCATGTGGGCAGCGCCGTGGCCGTGGAAGGTGGCCTGTTAACGGTGGCGCAAAAACACACCGACCTCAGCCCGTTGCGCCAGATCGCCCGCGACAATCGGGCCATGATCACGCGCGCCCGCGCCGGCAAAGTTCTGCCCGATGACATCGTCGGCAGTACCTTCTCCGTTAGTAACTTGGGGCCGTTCGATGTCGAGCATTTTATCGCTATCATCAACCCGCCGGAAGCCGCTATCATGGCTGTCGGGTCGGTGTTGACCGTGCCGGTGGTGGTTGGCAACGAGATCAAGATCGGTCAGCGCATGAAAGTGACTGTTTCGGCCGATCACCGCGTGACCGACGGCGCTGAAGTTGCCCGCTTCCTGCAAGCCTTTAAAGCCCTCCTGGAATCCCCCATCCGTTTGCTCTTATAGAGGCGCGTCCGCGCGCTTTCCGCCGC
The DNA here is from genome assembly GCA_041918535.1 of Chloroflexota bacterium. GTDB lineage: Bacteria > Chloroflexota > Anaerolineae > Promineifilales > Promineifilaceae > DAOTXO01. Next base: position 3,026 of record JAYRVN010000394.1, on the reverse strand, counting down.
CTGACCGCTTGCCCTCCCACCGGCGCGGTCAGGTGGCATTCCCGGAATGAAAGTTGATATTCCGTTAACAACTCCGCTATAATGACGGCAATAAGCAGCGTCTAGCCTGACCAGGCAGCCAGAGTGACAATGGTATTTGGCGAGATTGTTTGCCGGCTGTCGGGTCAAGGCAACGCCGGCTATTTTTCGACTATTTGCGATCCCTCTTTTGACAGAGCGGCATTCGCCCGGCCTGCGCTGGGCGCGTTTGCTCAGGCCGGATCGGGCGCCGGCGCTCTGCACAGGGGCATCGAGGAGGTTTTGTGGTATGGAACAGCAGACGATTCTGGTTATTGATGATGATGAATTGGTCCCCCTGGCAGTCCAGCGGGCGCTAAAGAAGTTCGGTTACCAGGTCAATGTGGCCGCCAATGGGCGCGAAGGCATTCAGTCGGCCCGCCGCTTGCGGCCGGACCTGATCATTCTGGACGTTATCATGCCCAACATGAACGGCTTCCAGGTTTGCCGTGAGTTACGCGCCGACCCTTTGTTGAACGATGTGCCTATTCTTTTTCTGAGCGCGCGCGGCGAAGATGATGACCGGATCGAGGGCTTGATGGCGGGCGGCGATGACTACATGGCCAAGCCGTTTAACATGGAGGAGTTGAAGTTGCGCGTCCAGGCCATCTTGCGGCGTGTGACGCGCCGGCCGGAGCCGGAATTGGAACGGGATGAAGGCTTGGTGCGCGTCGGCGAAGTTGTCTTAAACTGCCGTACCTTTGAAGTAACAACGGCCCACGGCGTCACGCTGCTGACGAATGTCCAGTTCGATTTGCTTTATCACTTGATGATGAATGCGGGTCAAATTTTCAGCACTCAGCAACTCCTCCAGGATGTTTGGAATTACCCGCCCCATACCGGCAGCCCTGAGCTGGTGCGGGCGCACGTCCGCAACTTGCGCGAGAAGATCGAGCCGACGCCCAATCGCCCCCGTTATCTGCGCACCATTCAGGGTCATGGATACACGTTCATGAGCGAGACATGACCGTAACTGCGGTGCGCACAGAGCCGGCTTCGTCGGCCGCTCACCTTTTGCTCGTAGACGACGACGTCAAGAGTGCGCGTTCCATTGCGGAGCTATTGGCGCTGGGGGGATTTCAGGTGACGCTGGCCTATAGCGGCGATGACGCCCAGGCAAAGCTTGAAGCGTCGCTATCCGGGCCGGAGAATGGCTTTGATTTGGTCCTGCTGGATAGTGGTATGCCCGGGATCAGTGGTCTAGACGTTCTCAAATGGATTCGCAGACATCCTAAGTTGCAGTTTTTGCGGGTGGTTGTGCTAACAGGCGTGGCTGATAAACGGGATATGGTGGAAGCGCTTTCCACCGGAGCCGACGACTACATCACCAAGCCGCCTTCGCCGCAGGAGTTATTGGCCCGCACCCGGACGCTCGTGCGTTCGCGCGAATTGGAGCGTTTGCTGCAACGCCAGCGCGACCAACTGGCCGTGTTGAACCGTGTGAACACGCGCATTACCACCCGATTAGAGTTATCCGAACTTCTGGAAGCGGCGGTGGAAGGGGCCGGCGAGTTGTTAAGCGCGGCGGCTATCACGGTGCACATGCACGACCGCGCCCGCAATGCCCTGCGCTGCCAGCAGGTGTGGTTGGAGGGGCGACTTATTCAGGCCGGGCCGGCGCCCAGCCTCATGCCGATTAATGGCGGCTTGCTGAGCGCGGTTTTCTTGAGTAGAAAAATGGTGGCGGTGCAGTCGGTGAGCCGTGACACGCGCTTTCGGGCCGAGTGGGATACGCCGCCGGGCCTGACCGTGGAATCCATGCTGGCGGCCCCGCTTTTTGTGCGCGGGCGGGCTGTGGGCGTGTTAGCGGCGTTCAACCGGCGGGGTGAGGGCGAGCGTTTCACCGAGATGGATATTGACCTCTTTTCCTCGTTTATCAGCTCCATGAGTCAGGCGATTGAGAACGCCTGGCTTTTCGGCAATGTCAAACAGCGACAACAGGAGTTATTGGAGAATCGCAACACGTTGCAGGCGTTGATTGATGGGATTCTGCACCCCATTTACACCATTGATCAGCAGTGGCGGGTGGTGTCGGTTAACCAGACGAAGGTGAATATCGAGCGTTCTTCGGCCGAAAAACTGGCCGGTCAGGTGTGCTACCGGGCGTTTTTTCAGCGTCAATCTCCGTGTGACCATTGCCTGGCTGGAACGACAATGGCGGCTCATTCCCCGCAGCGTTGGTCGGTGCGCTGGATTGGTTCTGACCATCTGTCCCAGGAATGGGACTTAAGCGCCTATCCCATGCCCACCGCCCAGCTAACGGTCGCCATTGTCTGGCAGGATCGCACCGAAGAACGCCGTCTGGAAAGCTCATTGCTGCAAGCCGGCAAATTATCCGCGCTGGGGCAGTTAGCGGCCGGCGTGGCCCACGAGATCAATAATCCACTCACCGTTATCAGTACCAGCGCCGAGATGCTCAAAGAGGCGTTAGCGGAGGATAAGGAGAATCAGGAATTGGTGGGGTGGATTGTCAAGGCCAGCAGCCGGGCTTCACGCGTGGTGCGCAGCTTGTTGGATTTTGCGCGGCAAAGCCGCTTGCAATTCACGCCGGGCGATCTGAACGCCTCCATCCTGGAAGCGATTGAATTGGTACAATATCAACTGCGTTCGGCCGAAATTGTCATAACAACCCACCTGGCCGCTGAACCCCTGGAAATTGATGGCAGTTGGGAAGACTTGAAGACCGTCTGGCTCAATCTATTGCTCAACGCCCGCGATGCCGTCAGCCAATGCGCAGACAACCGTCGGATTGAAGTCATCACCCGCCTGGCGCCCGCGCACGATCACGTGCAGGTGTTGGTGCGAGATAATGGCGTCGGCATGGTGGAAGAGCAGATGGTCCATATCTTCGAGCCCTTCTACACCACCAAAGACCCCGGCAAGGGGACGGGTTTGGGGTTAGCTACTAGCCATCGCATCATTGACGAGCATGGCGGTGAAATCAGCGTTACCAGCAGCCAGGGCCAGGG
>JAYRVN010000393.1:0-9931 GCA_041918535.1 Chloroflexota bacterium | reverse complement strand
GGTACAATGATTTGTTAGATTCGGCTGCTCACCCTGATCGGACGGCTGTCAGTCCAATTTCGCTTGACGCCGCCGCTTGAGCCTGCGCTCAACCCTGCCGGCGTCACTCTCGCCGACGCCGACAGGCGCAAGCCATCAAGCATTTATCGGACGTCTGATGTTTTCTTGCCCAACCGCTCATCCGCGATACAATCAAAACGTCAAACGTCTCAGGGTCGGCCGAGTAGCTGCGCCCTTTTTCCATCTGAGCCCTGTTATACTGTCTGGGAGGACCCCATGATTGAGGAAACTTTGGACAACGCGGAAACTCGCATGAAGGGGGCGATCCACGCGCTCACGCTAGACCTGTCCGGCTATCGGACGGGACGCGCTTCCACCCATCTGGTCGAACGCCTGATCGTCACCGTGTATAGCGTGGAATTGCCGCTCAATCAAATCGCATCCATTTCAGTGCCTGAACCTCAACAAATCGCCATTCGGCCGTATGATGTCAAGAATATCTCGGCCATTGAACGCGCCATCTTGAAATCAGACCTGAGCCTGAATCCCAATAACGACGGCAAGCTTATCCGCTTGAACATCCCACGCCTGACCGAAGAGCGCCGGCGTGAACTGACCAAAGTCGTGGGGAAAAGGGTGGAGGAAGCCCGTGTGGCCGTGCGTAACGTGCGCCGCGATGCCTTGCACGAACTGCAAAAGCTCAAGGACGGCAAGAAAATCTCCGAAGACGATTACTATCGGGCTGAGGAAAATATGCAGGAATTGACCGACCTGTACATTGAAGAGGTTAATGAGGCCGGCAAGCAAAAAGAAGCCGAGATCATGGAAGTGTGAGCATGAGCCACGAGACCGCTCTAGACCTGACCGGGCTAAAAATCCCCAGGCACGTTGCCATTATCATGGATGGTAACGGACGCTGGGCGCGGCAGCGAGGTTTACCCCGCCAGGCAGGTCATCGGGCCGGCGCCGAGAATTTGCGGCGCGTGATTACAGCCTGCACCGACTTTGGTATTGAAGTGCTTACCATCTACGCCTTTTCCACTGAGAATTGGGGACGTCCCAAGGCTGAAGTGCGCGCCCTGATGAGAATCTTCGCTCAGGTGCTCAATAAAGAAGTGGTAGACCTACATGCTCAAGGCGTGTGCATCCATCATTTGGGGGATCTGGAAGGCGTCAGTCCCTCATTACAACAAAAGGTGCGCGACGCCATCGAATTAACCAAGGACAACACCCGGCTGATCCTGAATGTGGCCTTCAACTACGGCGGGCGTTCAGAGATATTGCAGGCGGTGCGACACATCTTGATGGACGGCATTCCACCTGAAGCGCTGGACGAAGAGATGTTTAACCATTACCTCTTCACACGCGGATTGCCGGATCCCGATCTAGTCATTCGCACCAGCGGTGAACAGCGGATCAGCAATTTTCTCATCTGGCAAGCCGCTTACGCCGAATTCTATTACACCCCCACCCATTGGCCCGACTTTGACGCGGCCGAACTATATCAGGCGTTGGTGGCCTTTACCCATCGGGAACGCCGCTATGGTTTGGTAGCCAATGCGGCGGCCGGATAATTCTCGACTATGATGCGACAACGCGCGCTGGTAACATTTACGCTTGGCCCCCTCGCCCTGTGGATCATCTATCAGGGGGGATGGTGGTATTTTATTCCCATGACGGCTCTGCTCCTCATTGCGACAGTGGAGTATCATAATCTGACCCGACGCATGGGGTTGCAACCTGTGTTATGGTTGATGTTGCCGGGGGTGTTGGCGCAATTAGTGGCCGCGCAATGGCCGCAATGGGGGATAGGTGGGGTGGCGGCCTTTGTCACCTTAGTGGCTTTTACGTTGTATGCGATATGGGCCTATGAGAAGAAAGCGAGTCCATTGGTTTCGGCCGATTGGTTGAGCATGATCGCCGGCGTCGTTCTTCTGGGTTGGCTGGGCGGGCATTTTCTACGCCTGCGCCTCATCACGCCCGATGACACGCTGGCCTGGAAGTGGACGGCTCTGGCGATGCTCACCACCTGGTTTGCGGACACCTGGGCTTATTTGATCGGGAAATTCGTGGCCGGTCGCTTCATTTTCGGCCGACACCGACTCTCTCCCCGCACCAGCCCAAACAAAACGATTGAAGGCTATCTGGCCGGCATCCTGTTGGGCACGCCCACCACCTATCTCATCGGCGTTCTCCTTTTCAAACTCCCCCTCTTCCCCGTTCTTGCTTTAGGCTTGCTGACATCCATCCTCGGCACAGCCGGCGATCTCTCCATGTCCCTGCTCAAACGCGACGCAGGCGTCAAAGATTCCAGCAACTTATTTCCAGGTCATGGCGGCGCCCTGGACCGAATTGATAGTCTCGTTTGGTCCGCCGCCATCGCTTACTACCTGCTGCTCTTCGTTGGAGTTGCCGCATGAACAAAATAGTCACCATTGAACGCTTCATCCTGGAGAATCAGCCCGTTCATGCCGGAGGCGAGTTTACTTATCTCTTGTATGACATCGCCCTAGCTGCCAAAGCGATCGCCCACAAGACAACTCGCGCCGGCTTGGTGGATGTCTTGGGACGAGAGGGAACCACCAACATCCAGGGCGAAGACCAACAGAAACTAGATGTATATGCCGACAGCATCATCTTCCGCCTGTGCGATCACACGGGGCGCTTGTGTGTTATGGCATCGGAGGAACACGAGGGCCTACTTCACATACCAGCTCACTTTGCCAAAGGCAAATATGTCCTGGTGTTCGATCCGCTAGATGGCTCATCCAACATTGATGTCAACGTTAGCGTCGGCACTATCTTCGGCATTTATCGTTGTCTTGATTGGGCGCTACGTGGACGGCTGGAAGATGTCTTGCAGCCGGCGCGCGAACTGGTCGCCGCTGGTTATGTGCTTTACGGCTCCAGCACCATGCTTGTCTACAGCACCGGCAAAGGTGTGCACGGCTTCACCCTCGATCCCGAATTGGGCGAGTTCCTCTTGTCGCATGAGAACATTTCCTACCCGGAGCCGCCGAGCTACTACAGCGCCAATCACGCCTACTTCCCGCGTTGGTCGCCAGGCGTTCAGCAGTTCATCCAATGGATGCAAGCACAACCCGGCATATCGGAACGCTATGTCGGGTCTCTGGTAGCAGATTTCCATCGCAACTTGTTGCGCGGCGGAATCTTTCTCTATCCGCCTGAACACAGAAAACCGCAAGGCAAATTACGCCTCCTGTACGAGGCGGGACCATTGGGCTTCCTGGCCGAGCAAGCCGGCGGTTATGCGTCGGATGGGAGCCGCTCGGTGTTGGACATAATCCCAACTGATCTGCACACCCGCGTACCGTTGTTTGTGGGCAATCGCTCGTTGGTCGAAAAACTGGAAGGGTTCATTCAGGCAGAGACCGCGGATAATGTGTCGGCCGCCTAACGCCTCAACGTAGGCGCAGCTGCCTGGAAAACAGGGGGGGGTGGAGTTTTCAGTTTGTTCGCGTGATTGGTTGACTCTGTTAACGGCTCATGTTATACTTTCTATGCCCATTGGAGAAGGCCGCAGCTTGGTAGCAACAATAAACAGCGCAAGCATGCTTGGCAAAACCCCTCTATCAGGCTTATTCTTCGCAGCTTATTTGGCTCCCTATTTGTCTCTTGTTCATTTTCAGACAATATGTGGTTATTCTCAACGCTCCTGTCGTTGAAAACCGATGTGTTGCAGCACCATACGGGACAACCGGCGATTTGTCTGCGTCCTTTGTCTGACAACGTCAGGGCTTCGGATGCTCCTGGTGTAGATGGCAAATTGGGAAAGTAGCGCCGGGTTGGTCCCAAGAGCGAGCGGATGGGCAACAGCGTTAGAAGCGGCTTCAAGCCGCCAGATTCATAGGGGAGCGGGCGCAAAAGCGCCATCTTATGGCATACGACCGTTGATATGCCGTGGGTTGCATGAATGGTATGGCTTACTGTTCCCGGAGTACACGTGTTGAAAGTTGAGCAGCCCTAGCGGTTAGCGCGCCTTGCGCCGGACTTGGCGTTAGCGGTTAAGACAACAAACTATGCGGCCACGCCGATAGGCGCGTGTGACCGGTAAATTGGAGATTGCACATGGATTTTCCCAACCTGGAAGCCAAAAGGCTCAGCGAATTGCGTGACATGGCCCGAGATTTAGGATTGCCTGGGTTCAGTACCATGAAGAAGATCGATCTGGTCTATGGAATACTGGCCAGTAAATCCACCACACAGGGCCTACAGTTCCGCGGCGGTGTGTTGGAAATCGTCGAAGATGACAAACAAAGCGTTGGCTTCTTGCGTTCCAACAATTACTTGCCTGGGCCGGACGATATCTATATCTCGAACTCTCAAATCCGGCGCATGGGTTTGCGAACAGGTGACCATGTCATCGGAGAAGTTCGTATCCCGAAAGAGAACGAGAAATATTACAGCATGTTGCGCATCGAGGCTATCAATGATTCCGACCCGGAAAATGCCAAAAAGCGCACCAGTTTTGAATCTCAAACGCCGATTTTCCCGGATCAGAAGATTAAATTAGAAACAAAGCCCAACATCTTGTCTACCCGCTTGATTGACATGGTGTCGCCGATAGGCCGGGGACAGCGCGGACTCATTGTGTCTCCACCGAAAGCAGGCAAGACCACCGTGCTTAAAGAAATCGCCAACGGGGTTTCCACAAACTACCCGGAACTCCATCTGATGGTCGTGTTGATTGGCGAACGGCCGGAGGAAGTGACGGACATGCGGCGGTCGGTGATCGGCGAAGTGACCAGTTCAACCTTTGATGAGCCGGTGCGCCAACATTGTCGGGTGGCGGAAATGGCTTTGGCGCGCGCCAAGCGTTTGGTGGAGTCTGGACGCGACGTGGTTATCTTGTTGGATTCGATCACTCGTCTGGCGCGAGCTTATAACCTGACCGTGCCGCCAAGCGGTCGGACGTTGTCGGGCGGTCTGGACCCCACGGCGTTGTATCCGCCCAAGCAGTTTTTTGGCGCGGCGCGCAATTTGGAGGAAGGGGGCAGTTTGACAATTATCGGCACGTGTCTGGTGGACACGGGCAGCCGTATGGATGAGGTGATTTACGAGGAGTTCAAGGGAACAGGCAATATGGAGTTGATTCTGAGTCGTCGCCTACAAGAACGGCGGATTTTCCCGGCTTTCGATATTGAACGCTCGGGCACCCGGCGCGAGGATTTGTTGATGTCGGGCGATGAGCTGACCAGCGTGTATATGATGCGCCGGATGTTGGCGCATTTGATGGACACACCGGGTTACGAGATTTCCAGCGCAACTTCGGCCGTTCTGCAAAGGTTGCGGCAAACGCGGTCGAATTATGAGTTCCTGGAGTCACTAACCAAAGATGTATAAGGATAGCGATGAGCTATCTATAAACAATGCTTTAGCGAACGGGCTGGTCGACCAGCCCGTTTTTGTTTTCGCCCGCCTTTGTGTTAGGATGGCAATATCCGGCAAGTACATGGAGACGGCCTGGAATAGGGTGGTTTATGTTTGACACGCAACGTTTTTGGGAGCGATTTGGTGGGTTGGTAGTGGTGGTGGTGGTGGGGCTGGCGGTAGTGATTTTCGGCCGAACCAGTTTTGTCCAGGCTCTCTTCTCCGCCAATGATACAGCCAAACCTATCTCGGTCGCGAGGAGCGACCAGCCAGGCGCGCTTGGCGCTCAAACCACCACGGCCGCAGAGGATTTGACCGATCCGGATATCTTTTCGGCCGAAACCTTTGACATCTCCAACCTGCCCATCCTCGCCGACAACAGCCTGATCCCTGCGCCTGACCCCCACACCTTCCGCGGCAAACTGCCCGAACATGATTACCCATCTTACACAGTTGAAAAGGGCGATACACCTAGCGGTATCGCCACCCGCTTTGGCATCAAGCCAGAAACTATCCTGGGCGGCAATGAATTTCTCAGTCAGGAATCCAGCCTGCTGCAGGTCGGCGTCATATTGACCATCTTACCCATTGACGGTGTACTGCATCTGGTTCAGCCCGGTGACACCCTGGAAAGCCTTTCTGAAAAATACCAGGTGCCTGTCGCCGACATCATCGCCTATCAACCCAACCATCTGGAATTTCCCTACCGACTCTACCCGGACACACACATCATGGTTCCCGGCGCGGTGCGCGAAGTTTTCGTCTGGAATCCCCCTGACCTGCCTTCAGTCGTCTCCCGCAACTCTTATTGGGCCGGTCAGGCCAAACCGCTCGTCGTCGGAACTGGCACCTACATCTGGCCGGTCGGCGGACGCAATATCTCCCAATACTACTGGTACGGCCACCCGGCGCTGGATATCGCCATTATAGAAGGCTCCACCCTCTATGCTGCCGACACCGGCACTGTCACCTATGCCGCCTGGAGTCCCTATTGCTACGGCAATCTCATCGTCATCAATCATGGCAATGGTTACGAGACGTTCTACGCCCATCTGAGCGGCATCAATGTATACGCCGGGCAAATTGTCTATCAAGGCAACGCCATCGGCTACTCCGGGAACACCGGCTGTTCCTCCGGCCCGCATTTGCATTTTGAAATCCGCGAACAAGGCGTGCAACGCGACCCGCTGGGCTTTTTGCCCTGAACCCGCCGGCTAGATTCGCCAGTTGTCGGGCGCGATGGCGGGAGGGATGAGATTTCTATGAGCGTCAGGGAAGTGCTAAACCGGCTGCGACTGAACCGGGATTTCATGGCGCAGACGGCCGCCTGGGAACGGTTGCCGGCGCGCTCGGCGCGCTGGGGGGCGTGGCCGGTGTTGGATGCGCGGCTGCGTTCAGCGTTGACCCAACAAGGGATCAAGGCGTTGTTCAGCCATCAGGTCATGGCCGTTGAGGCGGCGCTGGCCGGTCAGCCGGTGGTCGTGGCAACCGGCACGGCTTCGGGCAAAACCTTGTGTTATGCTTTGCCGGTGTTACAACGGCTGTTGGAGAAGCCCGGCAGTCGGGCGCTGTATATCTCCCCGACGAAGGCGTTGGCGCAAGACCAGTTAGCCGCGCAACGCGGTTTGTTGGAAGCGGGCGGGCTGCCACTCGAGGCGCATAGTTACGATGGAGATACGTCCCAGGCGTTGCGACGGGCGGCGCGTTTGGGCGGGGGGATGGTGATCACCAATCCGGATATGTTGCACGCGGGCATTTTGCCCTATCACACGCAGTGGCGGACGCTTTTCGGCCGATTAGAGTACGTGGTGCTGGATGAGATTCACGCCTACCGTGGCATCTTCGGCAGCCATGTCGCCAATGTCTTACGCCGCCTCCAGCGAATCTGCGAGTTCTACGGCAGCCGCCCCCAATTCATCTGTTGCTCCGCCACCATTGCCAATCCCCGCGAACACGCCGAGCGCCTGACCGGGAGAGGACCCTTCACGCTGGTGGACGAGCAACACAACGGCGCGCCACAAGGCGAGAAACATTTTATTCTGTATAACCCGCCGTTGATTGATGAGGAGTTGGGCTTGCGGCAAAGCCTCTTCTTGGCCGCAATGGACGGCGCGACGGCATTCTTGCAGGAGGATGTGCCGACCGTGGTGTTTGCGCGTTCACGACAGGGGGTGGAGCTTTTGCTGGGGTATGTGCGCGAGGCGCTGGAAGCGCGTGAGTTGACAACCCAGGCGGAAGCGGTGGCGGGCTACCGCGGGGGATATTTGCCGCTGGAGCGGCGAGCCATCGAGGCCGGGCTACGCGACGGCTCGTTGCGCGGCGTGGTGGCAACCAATGCTCTGGAGCTGGGGGTAGATATCGGGTCGCTGGCGGCGGCGGTGCTGGTGGGGTATCCGGGCACGGTGGCGGCCACGTGGCAGCAGGCGGGGCGGGTAGGACGACGGGAGGGAGAGTCGGCGGCGCTTCTGATTGCCGGCAACACCCCCTTAGACCAATATCTTTGCCGACACCCTGGCTACCTTTTCGGCCGATCTCCCGAACACGCGCTCACCAACCCCGACAACCCGCACGTAGTAGCCGGCCATGTGGCCTGCGCCGCCTATGAAATCCCGTTTGCCCAGGGCGAACCCTGGGGCGACCTGGGGCCGGTAGACGATTTGCTCGAAGCCCTACGCCAAACCGGCCAACTGCACGCCACCGGCAAGCGCTACTATTGGATCGGGCAAGGGACGCCGCAGCACACCTTTTCGCTGCGCGCCGCCGGCGGCGAACAGGTCATCATTCAGACATCCGGCGCCAACGCGCCGCAGGTGATCGCCACCCTCGACCGCCCGGGCGCGTCGCGTCTGGCGCATGAAGGCGCGATTTACTCCCACCAGGGCGAGACATTCCTGATAGAGCGTTTAGATTGGGAAGCGGGTCTGGCGACGGCGCGCCCGGTGGAGGTGGATTACTACACGCGAGCCAGAGTGAGTAGCGATGTGCAACGCCTGACGGCCGCTCAAATGCTCACAGTCGGAGATGTGGCGCACGCGCATGGGGAGGCGCTGGTGACGACTCGCGCCACGGGCTATCGGCAAATCAAACGCTATACCCAGGAGACCCTGGGCTACGGATTGATAGACCTGCCGCCGCTGGAATTAGAGACGACCGCCTACTGGCTGGTTCTGCAAGAGCCGCTGACCGAGCAACTTTTCGAAGCCGGCATTTTGTTGCGGCCGAATGAGTATGGGCCGAATTGGGCGGAGCAACGACGACGCGCGCTGGAGCGAGACGGCTATCGTTGTCGCACGTGCGGCCTGGATGGAGAGGCGACGAAAACGCCGCTGCATGTGCATCATGTGCGCCCCTTCCGCGAGTATGGCTATCGGCCGGGGGAAAACGAGCGTTACCGGACGGCGAACCAGTTGGACAATCTGGTCACGCTGTGTCCGAGTTGTCATCGGCAAGCGGAGGCGGCGGTGCGGCAACGCTCGGCGCTGGCGGGACTGGCCTATATCCTGGGGAATCTGGCGCCGCTATTTCTGATGTGCGATCCGACGGATATCGAAGTTTCGGCCGAAACGCGCCACCCGCTCACCGCCGCCCCCACCCTCATCATCTATGAACAAATCCCGGCCGGCGTCGGTTTGGCTGAACGGCTCTTCAGTTTGCGCCGCGAGTTGCTGGCAGCGGCGCTAGAACTGGCGCAAAGCTGTGACTGCCGCGATGGTTGCCCCGCTTGTGTCGGCCCGCCTGGCGAGATAGGGCCGGAGACCAAAGCCGTCACCCGGCAGTTGTTGAGAATGTTGCGCCCCCAGATTTCCCCGGGAGGTTCTGAAGCCTTGAATAGTTCGGAACTCTAGATTATGATCGCGCCATGTCGCAAACTATCATCCCCTTCGAGACGCTGGGCGCGGGCGGCCCCCTCTTGCATTTTGCCCACGCCAACGGCTATCCACCCGGCTGCTATCGTCAATGCCTGACGCGGCTAAGTGAACGCTATACCGTTCACGCTATTCACCATCGGCCATTGTGGTCAGCCATGAATCCGTGGGAGATGCAGGATTGGCGTTTGGTGACGCAAGACCTGATTGACCTGTTCGACGCGCAAGGCTGGCGGGATGTTATCGGCGTCGGTCATTCGTTGGGCGGGGTGGCGACCATGTATGCGGCGCTGGAACGGCCGGAGTTGTTCCGGCGACTGGTGTTGATCGATCCGGTCTTCTTGCCGGCCCCCTGGTTGGCTCAGGTGAAGGCGCATCCCGACTGGCCCCATCACGAGATGCCGTTGGTGCAAAGCGCATTGCGGCGACGTAACTATTGGGAGAGCAAAGAAGACGCGTTTGAGAGATTTCGGCCGAAATCCATCTTCCACCTCCTCTCCGACCAGGCGCTCTGGGATTACGTCCACGCCATCCTCAAACCGGCCAACGGCGGCTTCACCCTCGCCTATCCCCGCGAGTGGGAAGCCCGTTTCTACAGCCTGCCCCCCACCGACGTCTGGGAATGCGTGCCGCGCCTGACCCATCCCACCCTGGCCGTGCCGGAGCTGATGCGG
>JAYRVN010000392.1:0-3114 GCA_041918535.1 Chloroflexota bacterium | reverse complement strand
TTAAGTGATTAGTTCCCCGCGATAGTGAACGAGGATTCCCAGAAGAAGCTGCTGTCAGGGTCGGGCGACATAGCGCCGCCAGGCACCGAGGCGCGGACATTCTGGAACCGCGCGTTCAGGAACGGCGCCCACGACACCAGGCGAGGCTGGAACTCGGTCGACTGCTGCACGCAGGTCTCGTCCGTGGTGATCCAGTTCAGGAACTTCCCGCCGTCGGTGACGTAGTAGTTGGCCTCGGGATAATCGGCCGGCACGGAAGTCATTTCGTTGTACTCGCCATACAACGTCTTGATATTGCCAACCGACCCGGTCAAGAGATACACATCGCCCAGCGTGCCGCCGGCGTTCTTGATCGTCTCGTAGTCATGCGCGATGATGGGTACTTCCAGGCCATCAATCATGAACTGGCCCCAACCGAACTGCCCGCCATTGAGACTGTTCCGATATTGGCGCGCCTCCAGCGTATCAATGCTGGAAGCCCCATTGCAAACTTCAAAGCACGTCACCTGATCCAGAAACTCCGAGATCATGAACGAGGGCATCACCAACGCAATATCGCCCACCCGCAACCGCTGCGCGGCCAGCATCGGCGCGAACTGGATGCGGTACTTAAACGTCCGCAGCACATGCCGCAGAATCGTGTACAGACTGGGAGTCCCGCTCACCGCCTGGCCGTTCCAGGTCACACCTGAACCGGCGCCGATGTCGCTACCATTCCAGTCAATCACGACGCTATCCATGCTGGCCAGCCGGCGTCCCTTGTAATCGGTGTAGCCGTTGGTCACCAGCTGCTCCAGACCGCTAAACTGCCCGGAGACTGAGCCATCTCCGGAGATAATCATCCGCAGCGTATCCTGCATAATGACTTCGGTGGAGAGGAGCTGGTTGAACTCGCGCTCGTCTGTTACAGGCGAGCCGTCAACGCGATAGCGCGGCTGGCGACCGTACAGCAGATTTTTGGAGCGCGTCACGTCACGGGTGGGGGCGGGGCGACGCAGGCGGGCGAAACCGTCCACCATAAACTCGCCGATGCCATACTCCACCGAATTGCCCGGCGCGCACGGGTCGCTGACATAGCCCAGAGAACGCCCACCCTGAGAACGGGCCGGGCGCACCCAGTTGATGAACCCACGGATTTCCGTGCAGACATTCGTCGGCGTCCAGCCGATCCAATCCAGGAAGGGCGCAGCCCCCTGGAAGGACAAACTCATCAAGTCGAGATTGCCCATCGGGTCAAAGAGGCCGGCACACCCATAAATGGGCGCCGGCGAGGTGGTCAGCGTCAAATCGCGCTTGACCAGGTTGTTACTGCGTTTCTTAATCATTCGTTCTCCCCCTCATGTATGGGTGTATGGGACTGGTCGCGCTGTTAGCGTGACGTGATTTTGGGTAATTGATTGAGCGTGGCGGACGCAGCCTGGGCCGCCGTCAAGGGTTCAGTTTCGCCGTCGCCGTCATCCGCGCGTTGGCGGCCATTCTGACGGGGCACATTCAGGCGCACACCAATGACGCCGGCCCCCGGGGCCAGATGCTGCTGCACTTCGGCCGCATTACTGGCCGACGTGCGCTCATACGCCTTCAATCGCGCCCCCAGGCGCGCCAACTCCTGACGCAGCCCGACAATAGACTCTTCGGTCGCGTCGGCGCGCACTGCCAGCGGCTCAACAGCGGCGGCTTGAACGGCGGCAACCAGGCGTTCCATAACGGCCGGGTCTTCCAAGAGCCGCGTGACAACCTGGTCGCGCAGCGTATCGTCCATTTCCAACTGCAACACCGGCGGCAGTACCGCGGCAAGAGTCGGAACTTCGGCCGACTCGTCGCCGCCGTCGCCACCCTCATCCCCATTGGCGCGGGTAATCAGCCCGCGCTCGTCAATGGCCCGGTTCGTTTCGTCCACCGTCTCAATGAAGGCGTCCGCCTCATCTTCGGTGTGTCCGGCGTCCACGTACAACTGTCGCACCAACTTCTTCGTGGCGTCTTTCATACCTCTCTCCTTGATTACGGACGGCCGTGTGAACAACGAAGCCGCCATACCTTTTTGCAGCGTTGAGATTTCCCGCAGAATGCCATGCCGCAAAACTGGCACCTGCACACCCTCGGCCACCTCCTCCAGCGCCGGTTCGCGCGTGGCGAAGTAGCCGATAGATTCCTCATAAGCGCCCGGATTGGCGGCCAGCGCGGTCGCCTCGACGCGCGCCAATTCCGTATCGTCATACACGCCGCTGGTGATCAGCGAATGCCCATCGCGGGCCAAGAAATCTATTTGGCCCGTGCGGAGCGTTTCGCCTTCATGCAGGAGCGTGCGATAACCGTATTCGCCGGTCTCTTGCGCGTGGAGAACAAAGGAGTCAAACAGTTCGGCCGAATCTATCTCTCCGGCCTTATTCAACACGGCCGTGCATGAGATGGAGAACCAGCGGCGGCGACCATCTGTCTGGCGCACAATGAACATGCGACTGCGCGTCGGCACAAATATCTCACGCACCTCCACGGCATCTCCGAGCGTCGCCACTTGCGTGGCATCGTCAAGCGTCACCGGAGCGCGATAGAGCTTGCCTTCCCTGGCCAGGATGACAAACATGGAGCCGCCTTCTACATACAGGTCGAGCAGGTTGCTCCATTCGTTAGTTGTCTCCATCTCAGACTGCAGCTGCTGCCAAATTTGCTGCATGATCTGGCCCACACCCATAGCCCGCTCGCGCTTGCCCCCCAATAGGTTAAATAGCCATCCCCAAAACCCGGTTTCTTGCATACGCCACTCCTACTCTATCTACCAAAATAACATCCGGTTCTCAGCCCGCGTCGATAACACAAAAAAAGAGCCACCCCGACTGCCCTGGGCGGCTCTACTACCTAATAACGCGCCGTGCCCGAAGGCTAATGAGGGCGCGACTCCTCGACGGCGCAATGGCTCACGCGCGTAACGTTTAATATATTAGCATTGTACCGATTGGCCGGCCGATATGTCAATTTTCGGCCGAGGCGGTCGGGGTCGCCGGGCTTGCCGGGGCCGCCCCGGTCACCGCCCGCGCAATTTCCGTCGTGGTGGCCCCCACCACAGCGCTGCCGCGGTGGGCCGACCGCCGCCCACAGGGGGCCCGAAACACCCCCCCC
>JAYRVN010000391.1:0-5473 GCA_041918535.1 Chloroflexota bacterium | reverse complement strand
GTGCTCCTTGTTAAAGCCGGGCCAGAGATAATCACTCGCCAGGTACTGAATCTGACACCAGTTAGACTGAAGATATTGCGCTTGTTTAACGCCACCGTGCAAAACTGCTATTTACTCGAGACCTAGTGCGGAATGTGGGATCTGAATGTGTTCTAGCCAGAAAACGGTTCGAAGTTTGCCAATTTATCTTGCGGAATGGTAATTCCGTCCGAAAAATGAGCCCGTTTTGCGTCGAAATTAGTTTATTGTTCGAAGTCTAATTTCAGGTGCGGAATGTGGGGTTAAAATGGCTCTGGTATGCTTTTCGCCAGAGTCGAGTCACTTAGCGGAAAGTAGAGTACAATTAACTTGCCCATTGGCGGCTGGATAGTTTAGCGCACGGTCTCAACATGAATCCTCCACAACGCACGCATCTTCTTCTCATTGTTCTTATCGTGTTGACGATCCCGTGTTACTGCCTGGGCATCTTTCTTTACAATTTAGCCGAACGCCGAAACACAATCACGCCAACGCCGACAGCCACAGCCACAACCCCGACGGCGACCATTCAAGCGACATCCACCTTGCCGCTGCCGCCTAATTTGACCCTCATCCCTTCCGCTACACCGCGTCCAACTGAGACGCCCAGTCCCACCTTCACTCCGCGGCCTTCGCCCACCGGCACAGCGACGCGCCTGCCCACCCTGACGCCATCCGTCACACCTACGCCGACGCCGTCATCTACACCAACTGTCACAGCCACACCGACCCCCACGGCTACGGCCACGCCGACTGCCACGGCCACGCCGACGCCGACCGCCACGGCCACGGCGACAGTCACCCCTTCGCCCGCGCCGACCGAGACAGCCACGCCGGCGCCGAGCAACACGCCTATTCCAACCAACACAAGCACACCGGCGCCCAGCGAGACACCGGCGCCGCCGACGGACACACCGACGTCGGAGCCGCCCACCGACACACCGACGCCGGAAGCGACCTCCGCCGTCAATCCCAACGCCTAACCGCCGTAACACATTCATCGTTTTTCGCCTGGAATTATGGAACCCTTAGGTTTACTCAGACAGCTCAGTGAAATCCACGGCCCCAGCGGCTTTGAGGCCCCCATCGCGTCCTTCATCGCCGATCTATGGCGTCCCCTGGCCCATGAAGTTGTCATAGACCGATTGGGCAATGTCATCGCTCTAAAACGCGGAACGGGCCGTGAGCCCCGACGCCGGGTGTTGCTGGCCGCCCACATGGATGAGATTGGTGTGCTGGTAGCCGACATTGTCGAGTCTCACGGCTACGGGTTTTTGCGGGTGGTTGGTCTGGGAGGCGTTGATATTCGGCAGCTCTATAGCCAACCCGTGCTGGTGCATGGGCGTCGCCTTTTGCCGGGGGTGTTAGGGGGCGCGCCGACGCGCCTGCTGGCCCCGGAGAAGCAATCCAAAGCGTATGAGTTGGAAGACCTGGTCGTAGATGTGGGGTTGCCGGCCGGCGACGTGCGGGAGTTGGTGCAAATAGGCGACTGTGTCTCTTTTCAACAACCCCTCGTCGAGCTACGCGGCGGGCACGTAGCCGGCAAGGCGTTGGACAACCGGGCTTGTGTCGCGGCGTTGACGCTGGCGCTGGAGAACTTGCAGCCACGCGGGCACAGTTGGGATGTGCTGGCGGTGGCAACCGTGCAGGAGGAGACGCGCTTACTCGGCGCGTTCACCACAGCGCACACCTGGCGGCCGGATGTGGCCCTGGCGCTGGACGTATGTTTTGGCAAAGGGCCCGGAGCCAATGATAGCGGCACGATCGCTTTGGGCAAAGGGCCGGTATTTGATATCGGCGTGAATGTACACCCCGGCATTCTTGAGGCCTTGGAAAAGGCGGCGGCGGCGGTGGAAATCAAATCCGCTCGGCTCACCCACGCGCGCGGCAGCGGCACGGACGCTTATGGGTTGCAGGTGGCGCACACGGGCATACCGACTGGCGTGGTATCCCTCCCGTTGCGCTATATGCATACCATGGTGGAAGTGGTGCAATTGAAAGACGTGGAGCGCACAGGACGCCTGACGGCTGAATTTGTCGCCCGTCTGGATGATGCCTTTATGGATAATCTGCCAAAATGTCTGATGGAGTAGTTGGGCAGCGCGGGGCAACTGTTTAACCGCGCACCAACGGACGACGAGACGGACAACACCGGTTTATGGAAACATTACTGAAGCAATTGACTGAGGCTGTAGGAGTGTCGGGCGATGAATATGAGGTGCGTCGCCTGATCCGCGATTTGATTCGCGAGCATGTGGATGATTGGTGGGTGGATGCGCTAGGCAACTTGCTGGCCTTGAAGAAGGGGACTGGCGCGAACGACCTGCGGGTGTTGGTAGATGCCCACATGGACGAGGTCGGTCTGATTGTGACCGGGATTGACAGCAGCGGCCATCTGCAATTTGATAAGCTCGGTTCGATTGACGATCGGGTGTTGGCAGGGGCGACGGTGCAGGTGGGGCGGAACAAGATCAAGGGGGTGATCGGGATTCGGCCGATTCACCTCATTAAGAACACCGAACGCGCTCAAGTCACCGAATACACCACCCTCCGCATTGACATCGGGGCGCAGGATGACAAGGAAGCGGGGGCGCAGGCAGCGGTAGGCGATAGGGGAACATTTTTCGGCCGATACCAATCCCTCGGCCCCACCGCCATCAGCAAAGCCTTCGACAACCGCGCCGGCTGCGCCGCCCTCATCCAGCTCCTGCAAGGCGAACGCTATCCCTTTGACCTCTATGCCGTCTTCAGCGTACAAGAAGAGATCGGCCTACGTGGAGCCATCGTCGCCGCCAACGCCATCGCCCCGGACATAGCCCTGGTGCTAGAATGCACCCCCGCCTACGATCTGCCCACCGAGCAAGACGTCAACCCCAACACCTACCTGGGACGCGGCCCCTGCATCTATGTCATGGACAACGTCACAATCCAAGACCCGCGTTTAGTGCGCCACCTCATCACCACCGCCGCAAAACACAATCTTCCCTATCAAATCCGCCAACCCGGCGGCGGCGGCACCAACACTGGGCGTTACCAGCGCGCCTTGGACGGTATTCCGGCTGCCACGCTTGGGCTACCCGGTCGCCACGCGCATACCGCCTGCACGATCATTCATCTGGCTGACTATGAGAATTATGTCAAACTGGCGGACGCTGCACTACGCGCCCTTGACCGTTCCATTATCAGCCGGCAGTGAAACAGACTCAAGACCGCAGAAAACCGCCCGATTTATCACCGAGCCATCCCAATCCATACCACCCCTTGCCAGGATATACCATGCTTACACTCATCCAATCTCTTGTCGAAGCCTTCGGCCCGTCCGGTTTTGAAGATGCTGTGCGCGAATTGATCCGCGCCGCCATCGCCCCTTATATTGACGAAGTCAGCGTTGATGCGCTCGGCAACCTGATCGCCCTTAAGAAAGGTGACGGCAGCGGCCTGACTGTCATGATCGCGGCGCACATGGACGAAATCGGCCTGATGGTTACGCATATCACCCAAGAAGGATTCCTCAAGTTCACCAACATCGGTGGCGTTATGCCCCACTTCCTGGGCGGCGGACGCGTACTCTTCAGCGACGGCCGACAAGGCGTCATCGCCAGCGAACGCAACACCGACCGCAGCAAAATGCTCGGCTTGGAAGAACATTTCATTGATGTGGGCGCCGGCAGCCGCGACGATTGTCCGGTAACGGTCGGCGCGCCCGGCATCTTCTGGCGTCCCTTCCTGGCCCAGGGGAATCACCTTATCGCCAAGAGTATGGACGACCGGATCGGCTGCGCCGTTGCCATCGAAGCGTTGCGGCGGCTGGAATATACGCCCCATACCGTCTATTTTGTCTTTACCGTCCAGGAGGAAGTGGGTGTGCGCGGCGCAACCACCGCGGCCAATCGCCTGCGGCCGGATGTGGGTATCTCACTGGACGTAACGCTAACGGGCGACCAACCCAAGGCGGCGCCGATGGCGGTCAAATTGGGAGCCGGCCCGGCTATCAAGGTCAAGGATTCAGGCATGATCGCCCATGCCGGCCTGGTGCGCCTCATGCAACAACGGGCAACCGAAGCCAACCTGCCTTACCAACTGGAAGTGTTGACGGGCGGCTCAACTGACGCCATGGGCATGCAAATCGCCGGGCCGGGTTGCGCTGCCGGGTGCATCTCCATCCCCTGCCGCTATATCCATTCTCCCAGCGAAATGGTGGACTTACGGGATGTCGAGAATGCGGCGGCGCTGTTGGCGGAAATTTTGTCTAAACCGATGGCGCTCTGATCAAAAATGCACGCCGAAGACGCGCACGGCCAACCAGCACAGCGTCAACGTGGGGATAGGCTGGGTGAAAGGGATGATCGCCTCCACAGCCGAGACGTTGCGCAACGCCTTCAACCCCATCCAATCCAGGATCAGCCAAACAAACGGGGCGGCGAAGATGTCAAGGGCGAAATCCAGCAAATCAATGCCCAGCACCACCAATAGCGGGGTGAAACGCAGGGTCGCGGTGAAATCGGCGTCGGCCGGAATGTCGATTTTACGCACCTGCCAAACCGCGATGGCGAGCAGCGCCAGGCTGAGGACCAGGCTGACGCCGGCGCAGACAAAAAAGAGATTGAGCAGGCTACGCCAGCTTTCTAGCGGCGTCGCTTGTAGCCAGAGCGCCATTTACCCTCCCAGAGTGCGAATCAAAAAAAGCGCGATGATGAGCAATCCCCCGGCCAGTTGCAGTAGGGTGGCGATGCCGAAGCCGGCCAGACCGCCCAAACTGGCTTTGAGGGCCAGACCCCAATCTTGTTGACGTTGATACTCGGCCCAGAGGACGCCCAGGGCATAGCCCAAGACGGCGCCGGGCAGCGGCCCGGCAATGAGAAAGCCGATGATGCCGCCGGCCAAGCCGTAGCGCATAGCGCGTGGGGAAGCGCCCGTCACTTTCGCGCCAAGCATGGGCAACCACCAATCGGCCGATCCCGTTGCCAGCGCCAGCAAAGTCAATAGCGCAAAGTAAGCCGGAGTCACCACCTGGAAGCCATCTACAATCGCATACGCCAATACAGACAGCCAAATGAGCAACATCCCTGGCAACAACGGCACCAGAATTCCCACCAACCCCACCACCAAGCACACAATAGCTAAACCAAACGCCAGAGATTGTACCAGTTGAATTAACATGGCTGATTCATCTCACTCTCGCCTCAGTTGCGGGTTGTGGCAAAAATACGCACCCGCCGGTTCGGTTCGCGCCCATAGCTATGCGAGACCAGTTCCGCCTGGCGCGCCATCTGATGTTGATAACGGCGCACGGCTGCACTCACCGGCACCAGGTCCACATGCGCCTCGCCGGCCTGTATGCGCTGAATGGCTTGGGTGGCGTCGCTAATCGCGTGCTCAAAAGGGTCGGGTTGGGTCACCTCCTGACCCAACGCCTCAGCCAGGAAGCTTTCCATTTGGCCGAGCGTGTTGGCGC
>JAYRVN010000390.1:0-24615 GCA_041918535.1 Chloroflexota bacterium | reverse complement strand
GAGTTCAGCAGCGCGCGAGCGGACTTCGCGCTGGCGGCGACCGACCAGGGATTGTATGCGATGGGAGGCGACGAGGACGGCGGAGGGTTCTTCGATGGGGTGACCCAGGTGGAGCGTTTGGACTGGACCGCCTGGCCGGGCGGCGCCTGGAGTGATACGGGCGATCCCTTGCCGCTGCCGCTGACGTCGAATATGGCGGGGTTCTGCACGACGGCGCTGGGGGGAAATTCGGCCGAAATTTGGTCCACCGGCGGCGCCGACATGACCTACTTCATCATCACCGGACGCAACCTCTACCACCATCAGGCGGGCGAGATGTGCTACTCTATCTACACCGATGTGCCCTGGCTCAGCGAAACACCGGCCGGCGGCGCAGTCGGCGCAGATAGCCAGATCACCATCCGCCTGACCCTGGACGCCACCGACCTAACGCCGGGCGTCTATCAGGCCGCGCTGGTACTCACTACCGATGACACCGCGCGGGCGCTCAGTCAGATTCCGGTGACGCTCACTGTAACGCCGCAATACCGTCTGTATCTGCCGATTATCTATCGGGCAGATGAGTGAGATAACCCAAGAGAAGCCGAATTTCTAGGAGAAACTCGGCTTCTCGGCGGTCGCCTGAAACACGAGACCCGCCTTCATGGGCGGGTCTCCTAACCGGGTAGCGCCACACGTCTTGTGCGGCGCTACCCCAGCTTCAACCTACGATACGCTATTCATACAGCTTCGAAACAGCCCGATCCAGGGCTTCGTCGGCCAGCGTGATAAAGTGCGACGCCTGCTCCATATCCTGCTGCGTCAATTCATCTTGCAGCAGAATATCGCGCGCGTGCTCCAGGTGGAATTGCACCTGATTCATCTCCGCCTGGGCGGCGGTGCCATGGCCGTGATTCACTTCGTTCTCCGCCATGGCGTCAGCGATTGAATCCGACGTCGCCAACGCTTGGACACGCGCCCGTTGCACAGCCGTCAGCGCAGCCTGAACGGAGCCGGCCGTCACGGCGGCCTGAGCCTGAACCCCTAACTCGTCAATCCAGTTAATCCCGGACAAGGCGTGGTTCAGATAGGAGACTGGCCCTAACGCGGTAAGGCCCGCTGGAGGTTGCCACCGCGCTGCCAACGCTCTGACCGCGGCATTCGGGTGCGCGAGCAATTTGGGGTCCGTCCCAAAATAGTTGATGGAGGTCAATAAGGAACCGTGCGACAGGTAGATGCTGCCGTCCGCGCCGGCGGAAATGACCCCCTCGTTGGTGTCGCGTATCCGTGTGTAGCTCAACACGTCACCAGTAGCCGGATTAACGCCGACCAAAATGGCGGCCCGGGGTTGTTGAAGGGTGGTAGTGCCTGTGCCGGGAGGAGGCACCGGCAGGGTCAGATTGTACCCCAGCGACAACACCACCCACACTTCATGCGCCGACACCGTGATCACGCTGTTGGTTCGGGCGATGGACAAGCCATTGGTGATTGTCCCCACCGCCGGCCGATTGGGCACAAAGATGGTGGCCAGGGTGTTGTAATTCTTTTGCCACTTGATGGTACCATCCGGGTTAATCGCATAGAGATAATCGCCGCCGCCCGTGTAAACGGTGCCGTCCGGACCGACGGCCGGCGCTGCCGCCTTGCCTATCTCGCTCACCGACCAGAGCCGTTGCCCCGTTGTCGTGTCACAAGCCACCAGCACACGGGTGCCGTCCACAGCGTAGATTTGCTGACCGTCGGGTGAAAGGGCCGGACTCGTGCCGCTGCCGCCGGCCATCGGGCAATTGTCAGAGAAAGTCGGGTCAATGACGAGCTGGCCGAGTATGATATCTATGGCGTAGAGGCGTCCGACATCGCTGGTGCTGCCGGCGGCGGTGATGAAGATACGCCCGGTTTGGGGGCTGACGGCCGGCGTATTCACCACCTCGAACGCGTAACCGAAGAAGGCTGCAAACGTATCCGCGATAATGGCCGGGTCCATCAAACCGCCCTGCCACAGTCCGGCAGTAACTGCCGGCGGGGTGGGGCCGGCGCCGCCGGGCAGGTCGACGACGGGCACTGCCAACGAGCCGTCCGCGCGATTGAATAGCATGATCTGGCCGTTGGCGGTGATGCCGCCCACATACCCTTCATTGGTGATGATGGCGCTAATAAACGGATTGCGCGTGCCTAAATTCGCCACCCACTTGATAACGCCATCGGGATAGAAGGCCCAAAATTGGTTGTCATCGCTGACGTAAACGTGACCATCTCGGTCAACCACCGGCGAACTGCCGATGGCTCGCGAGTCCAAGTCATCCGCAGTGACTTGAGGAGCGCTTTCCCATAACAAATTCCCATTCCGATCAAAAGCGTGCAGATGGCTATAGCCGGGCCCCTTGCCGGTTGTGATATACAGGTTGCCTTCCGGGCCGATGGCCGGGGCCAGCAAAGTGGCTTGACCGTCTAGCGCCGTCCAGCGAACCTGATTGCCGGCAGGCAGAACATAGGGCACGAAGCTTGAATTGGCCGGATCCCGGTGGATCGTGGGCCAGGCGGTCTGGCCATAGTAGTAGGATTGACCATAGTCAGACAAATGTGAGTTGTAGGCGCTGACACTGAGTCCGGTGAGTACAACGAGGACCAGTGCTACAAGAATAACACCCCGCCGACTTGAAACGAACATGGTAATCACCTCTTTGAATTGTTAAGTTTGACAATTACGAGGCCTACTGGGAGGGTAGGTCATACCAAATGAGGCGGGCGGAAAATATAAAAAAGGCGGTTGACCAGGCAACCGATCCTCGACATGATGATGGGGTAAATGAAGCCCCAATAATTGGCCTGTACACATATCTTGAAGCAACCGGTCATAGAATGACAGTAACAATTGTCACAAAGAGGGTATGACATTTGTCATGTATGGCAGTCATGTTGGGGAAATGAAGGGGGTAGCCGAAGGGGGCGGCCGAAATGTGCAACATGGCGCTGGCCCTGGCTAGTTCTCCGGGCGCGCGCGGTGGATGAGGGGGGTGGGGGGATGGATTCGGCCGAATCCACCAGGCTCTCTAAGGCACATTCTCTCAGAAAACATGACAAAACGCGCACAAAGACATGACTTTTGTCATTTGACGCCCAGCCCAGAGTGACTCATGATGAAAGAGTAAAGAAGCTGTGCCCTTACCGTCGTACACATTGGTAATAGCCAGACCCAACGACGGCACCCGCGCCCTGGAGCCGGCGCCTTCACTTTCAGACCCCAGTGGGGTTCAACCCTTGAGAGGACAACATGCGCAAGTATATACCTTTCCTGACTGTGTGGCTTGTTCTCATTCTCACGCCGCTTGTAGCGGCCCAACCGGGTATTTTCGCGGTCATGCCTATCAGCAGCGACCCTTACACCAACCCTGACGCCCAGCACCAAACCCAGCTGAACATGGCCAGCTTTGCTTATGGCGACACGATTGTGGCTGCATTTGAGAGTGGGCGGTATCAAACCGAAGGTGGTGCAACAAACATCGGTTGGGCTGTCTCTAATGACGGCGGCAACAGCTACAGCATTGGTTTCTTACCTGGCACCACCCCCTATAGCACACCACCGGGCCCTTGGTCTCGCGTGCTTCACCCGGCAGTTGCATATGACGCGCGTCATAACGTCTGGCTGATTACAGCGGCGACCTCATCACCATCTGATGGGATTGTAAGCCGCTCCACAGACGGAGGTCTTAGCTGGAGCGATCCGATTGTGGTTTCTCAAGACGCACACGATCAGTCTACCGTCGCGTGTGATAACACCTTTAGCAGCCAATATTATGGTCAATGTTACTTCCTGTCGCACGGTGACTGGTGGTCGATCATAGTTGAAACCTCTACCGATGGTGGTAAAACATGGGTGCCTACTACTGTTCTGCCCGTTAATGGTTTTTACCCCCAGGTCACTGTGCGACCCAATGGTATGGTTGTTGTTGTCTTGAGAATGTTTAATTTAGACGGCCCGCAACCCTATGTATCAGTTGTTTCCCTGAACGCTGGGCAAGATTGGTCTAGATTTCGACGTTTGCTCTACCCACAGCGTACATATCACCCATTTGAGTTTGGAGGGGAGCCTTCGCTGGCAGTGGACGATAGTGGCAAAGTCTATGTTGCATTTGTGGATTGCCGCTTTCGCCAAGCTTGCGGAAGTCAGACTAGCGACATCGTTCTGACTACAGCTACTAACGGTCGCAACTGGTCACGGCTCACGCGAGTTCCGATCGATTCTCCTACAAGCTCGGCCTCGTATTTCATCCCAGGTTTAGCCGTCACCGGTAGTGGTAATACAGCACGACTGGCCCTGACTTACTATTACTTCCCCGACGCCGACTGCGATCTCTCCACTTGTCAACTATATGTCGGGTTTATCAGTTCGGCCGATGGCGGTATGACGTGGGCCCAACCCCAAGCGCTGGCGGGGCCTATGAATCTGAGTTGGCTGCCCCCCGCGGATGAACCCGGCAAAGTGGTTCTTACTCGCTACATCTCGGCCACATTTGTCGAGGCAGACGCTGTCTCAGTCTTTGCGGTGGCAGCGCCGCCCATTGGCGACATGATTCAATTGGCGGCCTGGGGGGCCATCAACCCGGTGGCAGCGACCGGGAATTACTCCCTGCCGTTGCGCGCAGAGCCGCCGCGCGGTGATCCGTCTCGCTGATCGGTGGTAGCTTGAGGGTTACTAAAACACGTCGCTGGTGAAAGACCGGCCGGAAGCGGCGAATGTAGCCTGGCGTCGAAACGGCGTCGGCGACGCCCCCCGTCTTGTCGCGCGCGCGCCGGCGGGCGGCTATTTCAGCGCGGAGTTGCTCCTATGGGGCCGGACAACCCGGCCCCGCTTCTCTTGGACGGCCCCAGACCCGCTTCTGACCCCAAAAATCCCCGACTTTGTCACAATTTGCCTCTGTTTTGCCAAAAAGCTTGTCACAAATCCAACTCTTCATTACGATAGAGAGGATTAGATGAGGAATACTCAATGATTGTCCAGCAGGCCCGACATTTGGCCTTTGGGTTGCTCTTTTCTGTTTTCCCTCCAGGCGGTGGGGCCGTTCCACCCAGTCCCCTTGCTGGTCTGCCTTTCTATTGCCCAACACAACGCCCTCGATCGGATACGCCATAAGGTGATCTATGCCGCAACTACTCCAGGTTGAAAACCTCGTCACCAAGTTTTACACGGAAGAAGGCATTGTCCATGCCGTCAACGGCATCTCCTTTGACCTCAGCGAAGGCGAATCCGTCGCCATCGTCGGTGAAAGCGGCTCCGGGAAATCCGTCAGCGTCAAGTCCATCCTGCGTCTTATCCCAATTCCACCGGGCCGTATCGAGGAAGGGCGCGTCTATTACCGCGACACTGACCTCTTGTCCTTGTCCGACGCCGACATCCGTAAAGTGCGGGGCCGGGAAATCACCATGATCTTCCAGGACCCGATGACCTCCCTCAATCCCGTCCTCACGGTGGAAACCCAACTGACCGAAGCCTTGCGGCTGCATCTGGGCATGAACAAAAACCAGGCGAACGCCCGCGCTGAAGAAATGCTCAACCTGGTGGGTATTCCCAACGCCGGCGATCGCCTCAAGGATTACCCCCATCAATTCTCCGGCGGCCAACGCCAGCGCGTTATGATCGCCATGGCTCTGGCAACCAACCCCAGCATCCTCATCGCCGATGAGCCGACTACAGCGCTGGATGTGACTATTCAGGCCCAAATCGTCGAATTGGTCACCCGGCTCAAAGAAAAAATGGGCATGGCTATCATTTGGATCACCCATGACCTGGGCGTGGTCGCCCGTCTGGTTGACAAAGTCATCGTCATGTACGGCGGTTTCTTTGTGTAAAAAGCGGCCGTGTATGACCTATATGAGAAGACCAGCCATCCTTACACTCTCGGCCTGCTCAAATCGCTGCCCCAACTCGACAGTGAAAACCCACAGCGCTTGACCCCCATCCAGGGTAATCCGCCTGATCTGACTATTGCACCTAAACATTGCCCCTTTGCCGCCCGCTGTCCCTATGCCATTCGGCAATGTTGGGAAGAAATCCCACCGTTGGCCGAGGCCGGCCCCAACCACTACGCCGCTTGCTGGCGTTGGAGTGAAGTTCGTTCCGGAGCCTTAGCATGACCCCAAATAATGGCGCCAACCGCGAAGTCCTTGTCCATGTGGATAAACTGAAGAAATACTTTGACATTCGACGCGGCGTTTTTAAGCGCAAGGTGGGGGATATCCAGGCTGTGGACGGCATCACCTTTGATATCTATCGCGGTGAGACGCTGGGGTTGGTCGGTGAAAGCGGCTGCGGGAAATCCACGGCCGGGCGCGCCATTCTCCAATTGTTGAAACCCACCGCCGGTCATGTGGAATTCAAAGGCCAGGATTTGATCGGGATGCGGCGCAGCGAATTGCAGCACATGCGCAAGAACATGCAGATTATTTTCCAAGACCCCTATGCGTCTCTCGATCCCCGCATGACTGTAAGCAAAATCGTCGGTGAGCCGTTGGAGATTCATAGCATCGGGAATGCCGATAGTCGCAAGGCCCGCGTCAAGGAATTGCTTGAGCTAGTCGGTCTGGACCCGAATTTCGTTGTGCGTTATCCACATGAATTTTCCGGCGGCCAACGTCAACGCATTGGCGTGGCCCGCGCGTTGGCGACCAACCCAGAGTTTATTGTGGCCGATGAGCCTATTTCGGCGTTGGATGTTTCTATCCAGGCCCAGGTTGTGAACCTGCTACAGGATTTGAAGAAAGACCTGGGGTTGACCTATCTTTTTATCGCGCATGATTTGTCTATGGTGCGCTACATTAGCGACCGAGTGGCTGTGATGTATCTGGGTCGCATTGTTGAGATGAGCGCGGCGGCGGAGGTTTACAATCACCCGCTGCACCCGTATACGCAGGCTTTGCTTTCCGCCATTCCCTTGCCTAACCCGGCGAAGGAGCGGAAACGCCAGCGAATTATCCTGGAAGGGGATGTGCCCAGTCCGGCGAATCCGCCCACAGGCTGCCGCTTCCACCCGCGTTGTCGGCTGGCGACTGAAGTGTGCAAACAGCAAGACCCCGAGTTCCGTAACCTGGGAACGGCTGCGCAACCTCATCATGTCGCCTGCCATCACGCCGATCAATTTGTTCAATCGCCAGAATTGGCGGTGGGGCTGAATTAGTCGGCGAATACGTTTTGGGTTCCGCCTGACCTTGCGCCACATGGCGACCGAAACCCTAATTCAGGCCCAGCGTGGGGCCTCAGGGAACGGCGGCCAGGGTCATGAGAGGACGCTTTGGTTGTGACGGTGGGTATAGCCTGCCGGTGTCATTGACGCATAGAGTCGCCATTGTTGGAGGTGAAATCGTCGTATTCAACGGGTAGCCAATTTGTTCGAAGAAGTTTGCTGGACTCGCATCAGCGAGAATGCTTGAGATCCAATCAAGGAGAGAAGGATATGTCTAAACGAATTGCTTTGTTACTGGTCGCCGCAGTGGTGTTGGTACTCGCCATATCTGCCTGCGGGCAGCCAGTTGAGAAGATTGTGGAAGTCACCGTCGAGAAGCAGGTAGAGGTCGTGGTGACCCAGGTTGTCGAGGTAGAGGGCCAAAAAGTAGAAGTGGTTGTCACGGCTACACCAGAGCCGGAGATGGCGCCGACGTTTGTGACGGATGATCCGACCACCTACACCAGCATCACCTTCGGTGATGTTGACACGATGGACCCGAACCTGGCTTATGATACGGCCAGCGGCGAGTTGATCATGAATGTCATGGAAGGGTTGATCCAATACAACCGTCAGGACGCGACGAGCTATGTGCCCGCGTTAGCCAAAGAAGTGCCCTCACTGGAGAACGGCTTGATTTCGGCCGATGGCCTGGTCTACACGTTCAACATTCGCTCGGGCATCAAGTTCCACAACGGCAACGACCTGACCCCGTCGGATGCGGCCTACACCTTCCAACGCGGTTTGTTGCAATCAGACCCCAACGGTCCCCAATGGTTATTGCTGGAGCCGATTCTGGGCTATGGCAACTGCTATGACATCACCGAAGGCATTGACCCGGAGTGCGGTCTGGCGGGCGACAAGGACACCATGCTGACCACGGCCACGCCTGAGCAACTGACGGCGGCCTGCGACCTGGTACAGAAAGCTATTGTGGCTGATGATGCGGCCGGGACGTTGACCTTCAACCTGGCGCAATCATGGGGCCCCTTCCTGGCGACCTTAGCCGGTTCCTGGGGCAGCGTCATGGACAAAGAGTGGGCTATTGAAAACGGCGCCTGGGATGGCACGTGCGCTACGTGGCAAAATTACTATGCGCCCGGCTCGGAAAATGACGAATTGACCGACAAGATCAACGGCACCGGCCCCTACATGTTACAACAATGGACGCCCGGCGAAGGCTATACCCTGGTTGCCAACGACAATTACTGGCGCACCGACGCCGATCCCGTGTGGGAAGGCGGCCCGTCCGGTATGGCTCAGATCAAGACCGTCAATGTGACCCTGGTGAATGAATGGGGAACCCGCTTCGCTTCTTTGCAAGCCGGCGATGCTGAGAATGTCTCGGTTCCATTGGAGAACCGCGCACAAGTAGACCCGCTGGTGGGTGAAGAGTGTGACTATCAGACCGGAACTTGCACGCCGACCGACAATCCGACCGGCCCGCTGCGCGCCTGGCGCGATCTGCCGACGACATCCCGCACGGATGCGTTCATGGTCTTTGACATCCCGCCCGACTCCCCCTACATTGGCAGCGGCCAATTGGACGGCAACGGTATTCCGCCCAACTTCTTCACCGATATTCATGTCCGCCTGGCGATGGAAGCTTGCTTCGATTATGACACGTTCATCCAAGAAGCTATGAATGGCGACGGCGTGCGCAACAATGGCCCGATCATCCTCGACATGCTGGGTTACAACCCGGATGGCGCGATGTACGAGTATAACATTGACACATGCGCGGCAGAGCTAGCGTTGGCCTGGGAAGGTAAGTTGCCGGAGACGGGCTTCCGCTTCCAGATTGCCTATAACACGGGTAATACTACCCGTCAGACGGTAGGCGAAATCTTGCAGGCGAGTCTGTCGTCCATCAACCCGTTGTACCAGGTTGATGTTGTCGGTTTGCCGTGGCCGACGTTCTTGCGCAGCATCCGCGCCAGCCAGATTCCGATCTTCGTCAGTGGTTGGCAAGAGGATATCCACGACCCGCACAACTGGGTGCAGCCGTTCACCGTCGGCACATATGCCGGCCGGCAGCGTTTGCCGCAGGATATCCTGGACCAATTCCAGGCGTTGGTGAAGGCTGGCGTGTCGGCGTCTGATCCAGCCGAGCGTGAGCAGATTTACTTCGACTTGCAGAAATTGCATCATGAACTGGCCGTTCAGGTCACGCTGGCGCAGGTGACGGGTGTGCGTTATGAGCAGCGTTGGGTGGAAGGGTATTACTACAATCCCATTCTCCCCGGCGATCTCTACTACGCGCTCTCGTTGGATGGCGGTCAGTAGGTTTGTAGTTGGATGAGTCAGTGTGGGAGTCTCGCTAGCGAGACTCCCCGCTGGCTTGGATGCTAGCCTCCGGGAGGTTCAGAGCCAGATGTGGCTATCGGCTCAGGCTTCCCGGAGGCCGAGGTATGGGTATAGGCATTGACGGCGGCTGTCCCCAAATTTCCCAAGAAATCCTGGCGTGGGATTGTCTTAGATAGGGCGGCTATCAGGAAGTACTTTGGCTGGTTTAAGAGCGCGGATGGAGGTTAGAGATGACGGCGTATATCATTCGACGTTTGCTGATGTTGCCGGTTATTTTATTTGGTGTTAGCTTGCTGATTTTCGGCATGTTGCAGATTCTAGGGCCGAATGAGCGGGCGGCGCTGTATGTGCGAGATATTCCGCGCAATGAACAGCAGTTGGAGTCCATTATTCGGCGTTATGGGCTGGATGACCCACTGCCAAAACAGTATATCAACTGGATGTTAGGCCGAATTGATCCAGAGACGGGAGATCGCGTGGGTGGCATCTTGCGCGGCGACCTGGGCTTTTCCCGCACGGGCCGGGAGCCGGTGATTGAATTAATGAAGCGGCGGTTGCCGGTGACGATGGAGCTGGCGATCTGGAGCGTCTTGCCCATTGTGGGCATCGGGATTTGGCTAGGTATACAGGCGGCGCTCAATCACAACCGGCCCATTGACCAGGCGGCGCGGGTGTTTAGCGTTTTAGGCTACTCTTTTCCAACGTTTGTGTTTGGTTTACTGATGCTGCTTATCTTTTATGCCAAGTTGGGTTGGTTCCCGCCGGGGCGTCTGTCTGACTGGGCGTTATCCGTGGTTCGCGCCAGCGATTGGCGCGTAATCACACATATGTATTCGTTTGACTCCTTGTTAAACGGGCGCTTCGATATTTTCGTGGATTCGTTGCGGCATTTGGTGCTGCCAATCATTACTTTGTCTTATCTTTCCTGGGCGCTTATGTTGAAGGTGACGCGTTCATCCATGCTGGAGCAATTGCGGCAGGATTTTGTGATGACGGCGCGCTCAAAGGGATTGAGTGAGCGGATGGTGGTGAACCGGCACGTTCGGCCGAATGCCATGATCCCCGTCATTACGGTGGCCGGCGCAACCATAGCCAGTTTACTCAACGGCGTGGTGATTACCGAAACCATCTTCAATATTCCAGGCTTAGGCTCAGCCGCAGTCGCCGCCGCCTCCAGTTTGGATGCGTTAACCGTGCTAGGATTTGCCTTGTTCAACGGTGTGTTGTTCGTAGTGACTTATCTGGTAGTTGATATTTTATACGCACTGATTGACCCGCGCGTGCGTCTCGGTTAGTCAAGGGGAAAAGCCATGACCTCAGTAACTGCCCCCATGCAAGAAGAAGTGACAACCCTTAAAGAGCGACGCCTGGAGCGTCTGCTAGGGCCTCAGTGGGCGCGCTTGGTGCGCGGTGTGCTGACCAATCCGTTGTCAGTAACGGGGCTCATTCTAGTAATGCTCTTTATACTGACGGGGATATTCGCCCCCGTATTGGCCCCGCCCCCCAACGCGAACTGGGATTCCAATCTTATCCCCCGCGACGGTTTTCGTTCGGAGCCACGTCCGCCTATGACTGAATGGACGCGAAATATCCCGGCTTATGTGCCGGGCTGGTATAGCCTGATTACCGGCAGGGACGAGTGGGTGCATATTCTTGGCACAACCGACGGGCAATATGATATCTGGTACGGGATTGTGTGGGGCACACGCACGGCGTTGACTGTGGGCGTGATCGTGGTGTTCATTTCCGCCACGGTGGGCATCTTGATTGGTTCCCTGGCCGGTTTCTATGGCGGCTTTGTGGATACTTTGCTGATGCGCGTGGTAGAGATTTTTAGCGCCTTCCCGTTCCTGGTGGCGGTCCTGGTGTTAGCTTCAATCCTGGTGCCGCGCCTGGGGCAAAGCTTGTTGCCGGCGATTATCGCCCTGGTGGTTTTTGGCTGGATGGGTTATGCGCGCCAGGTGCGCGGTGATATCCTCACGGTCAAAGAGCAGGAGTACGTCCAGGCGGCGCGCGCCAGCGGGGCTTCCGACTTCCGGCTGATTTTGCAGCACATTTTGCCCAACTCGATTTTTCCCACGATGGTAATTATCTCCCTGGATATGGGTTCTATCGTGCTGTCATTCGCGGCGCTGAGTTTTCTGGGTGTGGGCGCGCCGGTGGGCTACGCCGACTGGGGACAAATTGTAGCGCGGGCGCGCTCGTGGATATTGACGTTGGATCAGCAGTGGTACATCATTGTTTTTCCAGGCATCGCCTTGTTGCTGTACGGTATGGGTTGGAATTTGATTGGCGATGCCTTGCGGGACATTCTGGACCCGAAATTGCGCGGGAGCTAAGACGCGGCGGCGGGGCTTCTGCGGCGATCCGGTGGCCGTTTGCGCCGGGCGAATGGTTGTGGACATCCGACAACCGGCTGAAGGCTGAGGACGGGCTACCAGGGGTAGCCCGTTTGTTGTGATGCGACATTTTCGGCGCTGGGGCGCTTTTATTCTCGCCTGTTGGTTGGTTTGGGCGTGGTCGAGCGCCTGGGGAGAGTCGCCGGCTACGCCGACGCCGGATCGCCTGGCGCCGCCGCCGACGGTAGTTGCGCCGACCCAGGCGGATGAGGGGGCGCAGTTGTATTGGTTGCACTGCCAGCCGTGTCATGGGGATCGCGGCCAGGGGTTGACGGAAGAGTGGCGCAACCAATATCCACCGGAGGACCGCAACTGTTGGAATGCAGGGTGTCATGGGCCGCGGCCGTATGAGGATGGATTCATCTTGCCGACGGCTGTGCCGGCGGTGGTAGGGGAGGGGAGTTTGGCGCGTTTTGATTCGGCCGAATCCCTTTTCCAATTTATCCGCGCGGCGATGCCCTACCAGGCGGCCGGCAGCCTGACGGAGACAGAATATCTGGCTATCATCGCCTTTCTGGCGCGCGCGCATGCGGTGTGGGATGGCCAGCCGGTAGATAGCCGCAACCTGGCGCGCCTCCACTTCCAGTTGATAGCCCCGACGCCGACGAGTACGCCAACGCCGACGATTCGGCCGATAACATTCCCCCTCTATGGCTATGGCCTCCCTCTCATTATAGCCGCCCTCTGGCTGATTGCCGCCCTGATCTGGCGGCGAGGACGAAATGCCCATGAATGACCAGCCGCAAGCAACCGACGCCTTCCGCTACCGCCTGGCCTGGCAAAATGGCCTGATCCTCGGCCTGGGCCTGGCTCTAGGCTTGTGGGGGCGCGCTCTCTATCTCTGGGCCACCTTGCCGGTTCATTGGCAACACCTGTGGCTGAACCTGCTGGGCCTCGGCTTTGTCCTGGCCGCCTGCGGCCTGACCAGCCGCCTGACAGCGCGGTGGTCACGCGCCGGGCTGGTTTTCGTGGCCTGGCTGGCGGCGGCCTTGTTGATGAATGAGTTTATCGGACGCCTGCCCTATAGCGGGCGCACCCTGCTTAACTGGCTCATCCATCCCGTCTTGTACGGCCTGCCGCTCTACCCTGCGGAAGAGTTGTTCAGCGTGTTGCTGGTGGCCGGTTTCTTCCTGACGCTTTGCCTGAGTATTCTGGGACTGTTGCAAAATTACCGGCTGGATAACCTGGGGTTGGAACGGGGCGAGGATGGCCGGCTCAGCTTCCGCGGCCGGATTTTACTGTGGCTGCCCTTGCCGATCACATTGGCCTTTGGCCTGCTGGTGGGCAGCGTCCATGCCGGCACGCTGTGGGTGGGGGTGCGCACGGTGGCGCAGATCATTGACGAGGGACGAACTTACTCCGGCGACCTGTTTTGGTATGGGCAACAGCGCGGACTGAACTATGTGGCGATTGAGAAATTGCGCGACCGCATGGTGGGCGATTACAGTCTATCCATTGAAACACTCTATGCCGGTTATGGCGGTGTGGATGTGGATGCGCGATTCGAGAATGGCTTGTGGGCGCGCTGCCGGGTGAACCCGCGCGGCGACAACGGCCGCTATGATTACGTGGCCTTTTGCCGGGATGCCGGCCTGGCTTATCGCGTCGGTTTGCCGACCGTCTGGAGCGGCGAGGCGCCGGGTTGTCGCGAGTGCGCGCTAGAGATAACGCCAACCTGGCGCGATTGGTTGTTGGCGCGTTTTCCGCAGCTCCCGACGGTGACCTTGGCGGCGGCGGCCGGCAACTATACGGCGGTGCGGCTGGATTCGGCCGAATCGCCCCCCGCCACCGCCCTGTGTATCCTGACCGGCCCGCCTCCCGTCAGCCTGATCGAGTGCCGCGACGTGGATTGATTGTCGGCGGCAAAAAGAGGCGTTTGTCGGCCGAAACCTAGTCCCCGTCCGTACACCTGGCATATGCCCGGCGTAGGCCACGCGTCATTGACAACCGCCAGGAAAAGCTTATCATCCAGAGTAGAACCCTAGATGGGGCTCTATCAGTTGTTGGTCAGCAAAGGAGACTGCCATGACCCCCTCACCCCAATCTCTCCGCGCCGGAAAAGCCCTTTTGGTCGCTCTTCTGGCCGCCTCGCTATTTTTGGCGTTGTGGCTGATACAGCCCGGCGCATCCCTGGCGGACGACATTCAGCTCGATACCCTGCCCGGCGTCACCGTTGCCTTACAGGCAGACCCGATCCAAGACCGGAGACCCGGCGAGCAGTTCAGTTTGAATTTCACCGTCACCAATGACAGTGCAACCGACGATACCTTCCTGATTTCCGTCCACTCCGATGCCGGCTGGCCGGTGGAGATCGTGCGCGCCATCCCACCCACCCACACCACCTCGCTGGAGGTCGCCATACCGACGGGGTTAACGGCCCAACTGCAGGTGAGCATGACCATCCCCGCCGAGCCGGCTGAACGTCAGGATGAAGTGACCCTCACCGGCGTTTCGTTGAGCAATCCGCTCATCCAGGATGTGGACTCGTTCACCGTCAATATCAACGCGTATCTTTACCTGCCCGTTGTCCGTCACTGGTATCCGCCTATTCCGTTCCCGCCGGCGCTGAATCCCATTGACAACGCCGATCAAAACGGCCTGTATACGGTGGTCTGGCAACCCGCCAACCTGGCTACAAGTTATAGCCTGGAAGAGGACGATAACGCCGCTTTCAGCACGCCCACGGTTGTCTATGCCGGCACAGCTACCTCCTGGGCTGTACCGGCGCCCGGCAAGGTGGCGGGAACCTATTACTACCGTGTCCGTGGTCATAATGACTTCGGCTTTGGCCTGTATAGTCAGGCGCAATCTGCCGTCGTTTCCGCCAACACGTTCTATGCCGATGCCGCCAACGTCGTGGCCGGCTCTTGCACGACGCTGCGTTGGAACTTCACCAATGTCAAAGCCGTCTATGTTACCTTTGCTGCCGGGTTTGATCTGCGCGGCGTGCCGGGCGTCGGCTCCAGCCCCATCTGCCCCAGCATCACGACGATCTATGAGGCGTTGGTGGTTAACCAGGATAATAGCCAGACTACCTTCCGGTTTACGGTGAGCGTGACGGGTTCGGCTTGCGGCGATCCGTATGTGTTGCGTTTTGAGCCGACCACGTATCTGGTTAGCCCCGGCGAAAAGTTCAGCATCTTCTGGGATGTGGAGTGCGCCAAAGCCGTTTACTATAGCGTCAATAATGGCGCGGAACAGGGCGTGGGCGGGCACGGCTCGAAGATAGATGTGCAGATATACCAGGAAAGTCTGTTTAAGTTGCGCATCGAGTTTAACCGCGGCGGTTCGGAAAACAGTTCCTTCACCGTTAAACTCAGATAGTTTGCCGGCTTAGGGCGGACAGAACGACAATGTCACAGGAACGACGCGCCGGATGGTGTGGGCGCGTTGTTCCTGGGCGTTTCGGCCGAATTCTCTTCCTGCCCGGTTCACAAGCCGGGATGCCTGTGCGTGACATTGACAAAATATTGACAAAAATGCGACATTCTGTTAAGATGGTGTTTGCCTGAGTCGCCCATATACCGCGCTCAGTTAGGAGAATCGCTTGAACACCGTCAACCCTGTTTCCACGCCGGCTCAACCCCAGGTTAACGGCCAAACCGCCCTCTGGGTAGGCATCCTCTTCAGCGTGCTCTTCACCGGCCTGATCTGGTTGGTGCGCCCTCTGCTGCCCACCGTCAACTTTCTACCTGACACCGGCGCCGCCTGGTACTATTGGCAACTGCCCGATCCAACCTTCTGGACGCGGGCCACGGCCTGGATCGGTTACGCCCTGCACCAGATCGGCATGTGGGGCCTGATTTATTACGCGCAAAAGCAACGGCCGAATTACACCGGCAATTTGCACCGTTTCAATATCCTGGCCCTCGGTTTCAATGCGCTCTTCATTGGCCTGCACGTGTTGCAGACCGCCATCTGGTACGACGGTCTGGCGCAAGATGTCTCGATTTTCAGTTCGCAAGGCTCGGTGGTGTTGATGCTGGTGCTCATTCTGCTCATGGAGAATCAGCGGCGCGGACTGTTTTTCGGCCGAAAACTCAACCTTCTTAAAGAAGCCGGCCGCGTGGTGCGCCAATATCACGGCTACATCTTCGCCTGGGCCATCATCTATACCTTCTGGTATCATCCCATGGAGAACACCCTCGGCCACTTGCTCGGCGTGTTGTACACCTTCTTGCTCATGTTGCAAGGCAGCCTCATCTTCACCCGCGCCCACTTGAACCGC
This sequence comes from Chloroflexota bacterium, assembly GCA_041918535.1. Lineage (GTDB taxonomy): Bacteria > Chloroflexota > Anaerolineae > Promineifilales > Promineifilaceae > DAOTXO01. The sequence goes on along the minus strand of JAYRVN010000390.1, from coordinate 8,485 downwards.
TGGTGGACGGTGACGCTGGAATTGGCCGTCCTGGCGCACGGCACAATCGTCTCCTTGCAAACCAACACGATGTGGCCGATGTTCTTCTTCGGCTTTGCCGCCCTGTTTATCGTAACGCAGATGTACGGCCTGGGGCTGTCACGCGTCTGGCGCTGGGGCTTTATCCTGGCCTACATCGCCGGCGCGGCGGTGGTTTACAGCAGTCGCGGCTGGGGTAACTTGAATGAAATTGTGCGCATCCCGGTGATTGAGTATGCGCTGGTCTTTATCATCGCCCTGCTCATCTGGCTGGGCTTGCGACTGGTCGCCGGCGTTACCTGGGCGACCCGCCGGCTGCGGCCAACCGGCCCGCAGCCGCTGGAGCAGTCGCAGGCCTAAGCGGATATCTCGGCCCAGGAGAAAAGAAGTCATATGTCACAAATTGCCCTAAATGTCCCGGCGCCTGATTTTGAGCTGCCGGATTTCAACGGTCAGCCGGTGCGCCTGTCTGCCTTTCGCGGGCGGCGCGCGGTAGTGTTGGTCTTTAATCGCGGCTTCATGTGACCATTCTGCCGTCGGCACATGGCGCAGTTGCGCCAGGACTACCAGGAATTTGTCACGCGTCAAGCGGAAGTTGTGGTGTTGGGGCCGGAAGGTCGGTCGGCTTTTGCCGATTATTGGCGGAAGGAGGGCTTGCCTTTCATCGGCTTGCCCGACGCGGAGCACTCGGTTTTGAAGCTATATGGGCAACAGGTCAAATTGTTCAAATTCGGCCGAATGCCCGCTCAGCTCATCATTGATCAGGCAGGCGTGGTGCGCTACGTCCATTACGGCCATAGCATGGAAGATATCCCCAGCAATGCCGAACTGTTGGCCTTGTTGGATACACTCGCAGTTGGCGAGCGTCAGGCGCCGGTCGTTTCCTGACCGCTGCGCCGGTCTAACTGACGAAAGAGGAGCGACCAGAGAAAACCGCCCAGGGTCTTGGCCAGGAATTGCCCCAGAACAATAGGCCACAACAACGCGCCAAAGGCCAAGGTGGGGAAGATCAGCGAATCCACGGCGGCGCTAGGTATATTGCTGCCATTGACGCGCAGCCAGCGTGGATAACGCCCCAACAGTTGATAGACCAGGGTATCCACCCCGGCGGCGGCGGCAAAGGCGGTGAAGGAGGCCAGCGCCACCGGCCCGGCGGCCCGGTTTAGCAGCCAGGACAGGGCTGAACCGGCGGCGATGAGAGCAAGCATCTTGGGCAACAGCCCTCGCCCGCGCCAGGCTTCATGCAACTGGTCGCGGGCGGTCAGGTCTAGGCCGATGAAGAGCAGGGCGTTGACGATGGTGATTTGGGGAAAGTTTCGGCCGAAAATGGCGACGCTGAGGTTAGCCAGGATGATCGCGATCAAATACAAGAGGATGTAGAGCATAGGAGTTGGGTGGTTCGGTAGTTCAGTAATTGGGCAGTTAGGTGGAGCGCGCTTAGGCCCCTCTTTCATACCCTAGCGGGTCGGTCATCCCCACTTCAGCAAAAGCCGCCAGACGTTCGGCGCAGGTAGGGCAACGACCGCAAGCCATCTCCCCGCCGGCATAGCACGACCAGGTGTGAGCGTAATCTACGCCGAGGGTTAGGCCGCGTCGTAACAAATCCGCTTTACCGACCTGGATGAAAGGGGCCTGGATGCGGATGGGGATGCGCCGGTTAAGTTGAAAAACCCGGTTGACTTGCTCTAGAAACGCGGGCGTGGTGTCCCAGTAGCCGTAGAGGTCATGCCGTTGTGCGCCGTAATAGATCTCGGCCACGCCCAGGGTTTCCGCCCAGGCGGCAGCCAGGGCGAGGAAGATCAGGTTGCGGTTGGGGACGTAGGTGGCCGGTTGCGGGTCGCCTTGCACATCCTGGCTATCGGGAATAGAAATTTCGGCCGAAACCAAAGCCGAGCGCGCCAGCAGCGGTTGTAACACGCCCAGGTCTAGCACCAGGTGGGGAGCGCACCCTAATAGCGTCGCCTGATAGCGCGCGCAATCAACCTCGCGCGCGTGTTTCTGGCCGTAAACAAAGGTGAGGATGGCAGGGCGGCGGCTTTCAGCTTTGACGAGATGATGCAACAGGGTGACGCTGTCCAGGCCGCCGCTGACGATGATAACGGAATCGGCCGAATCTCCCCTCCCGCTACTCACGCGACCTCTCCGCCACTGCCGTCAATTGCAGCCCGCCTCGCACATGTTGCGTCAACGTTACCCGACAGCGCCACGGCGCCAACGCCGCGTAAATGTCCTCAACCAGCGTATGCGCCAATTGCTCACCAAACAACGGCTCCTCCCGAAATGTCCACAGATACAGTTTCAAGCTCTTGCTCTCCACGCACCATTGATCCGGCGCATAGACGATCTCCACATGACTGAAGTCGGGCTGTCCCGTCACCGGGCAAAAACTCGTCAACTCGTCTGATGTAAAACGCACCTCCGTCACCCGCGCGGGCGCAGGGAAGCGTTCCAGGTCTTTGCTGGGCTGATTCATAGGCTTGCCCAGCGCCTTAAAATCCAGCGTCATCGTTAGCCTCGCAGATCGGCGTCGGGAAGGACGGGCCAACCCCACCCCGCCAAACGCCCGTTTAAAATGTAAGTGGCAGCCGGGGACTTTTCGCAGTTTTGGTAAGCCGGGTTGGGGTGAGACCCTTCGCTGCCACCGGCGTCAAGCCAGGCTAGTATAGCCCATGCCTGCGTCCAACCGCAAAAAAAATAGGGGCGGGTTTCAAACCCGCCCCTACTTCCCAAAAGGGGGTCGGTCAAAAAAACCGGCCCCGGCAAGTTTTCCGGCTCAGGGCGCCGTCACCCGAATCAACTCCCACCCCCCTTTCGGCCCGGTATCGTTCTCATCTGTCAGCAGGTTCATCGGATTGGCCATCCCAATATAGATGGCGTCATTGTAAACCATCATATTGCGGATGCCGTAATTGGCGAGGTTGCCAAAGCCATCCGTATTCTCCGCTACGGCCGGCTGGCTAGATGACGGGAAGCGATAGAGGTCAGAACCAAGCGACGTATCTGCTTGAATGCCTAGCGTCTCGGTCGGCACCGAGGTGATCGTGCCCCAATCCATCGTCCCGATGTACAAGTCATCGTGGTAAACGGTCATAGCCCAGGTGTAGTTGTTCTTGATATTGCCGAATCCGGCCAGACCATACAACCCTTGAACGCCCCCCATATTGTTGGGGGTTAACAACCAACCCGTGTCCGGCGTATACGTGTACAGATTCTTCTGCCCATATAGCAACTGGGCCTCTTGCTGATCGCTGCCGAAGTTGCGTCCACGGAAGATGGCCAACGCCCGGCTACAGCCAATCGTGGCCGCCAGTTGCTCCGCCGGGTCTATTGGTTTGCCGTAGGTGTCATAGAAGACATTGAGAGCGTTCAACGGCACATGCATCGAACCCCAGTAGAGATACCCGTCAAAAGAAGCCAGCGCGCCCAACCCATAGGTTGTAGCGATCAGCGCGTCCGGCTCGTAGTTATCTACCTGCCACACTTTTTGCCAACTTTTGGCATCGTGCCTGGTTAGGCCGCCGGCAGGCAGCACGGGACTCATATACAAGCCAGCCAGGGTGGTGGTGCGGGTGAGGTTGGATTCCGAGTCATTGGGCCAGGTGGCGACGAAGAGGCGCTCCTCGTGCAGCGCCAATTCCGCCCCTTCGGCGTCTAATATGCCGACGACCTCAAAGCGGTTCAAATGGGTCAGGTTCTCAGAGTCGCCGCGCCAGCGCAGCACCGCGCCTCTGCCATCCACCAGACCAACGGTTGTGTACAGCACGCCGTCCACTTTCACCCATTTGCGGATGTTATTGAGCAACCGATTACGGTAAGAACCGAGATATTCACCTGTATCGCCGTTGAAGTAGAAGAAGTTGACGCCTGTATACAAACCCGGGCCGGCGACAATCACCAAACGCCCATCACTGACGGCTGAACGAAAGCCAAGCGTGCGATTGATCAGGGGGTCTTGGGGTGTCACATCAACCAGGGAATCAGGGGTATAGTTGTAAATGTGCGGCGGCCGCCAATCGCCGATTTTCTCGGCTAATGGGGGTGAATATTGACTTTCGCCGAATTCACACACCCAGTAGGCGTTTTCATTCGGGCCTTGCCCCACGAGATCGGTGCCGAACAGGCACATAGTGTTCGCCATCGTGCCGAACCAGATGACGCCGTTGTGTTCGGTCATCCCCCAGATATAGGCCTGGTTGACTTTGGGTTTGCCTGTTTCACAGGGCGGGCCCGGGGGGTAGGGCAGGCCGATGCCATTGTAACATTCGTCAGGCTCGGCCTTGGCGAGTAGTTCGTAGGCGATGGTGCTATCCGTTTGGGAGGGGGGCTGTTCGTTGGCTGATTGGAGGGCCAACATTTCTTGACCGGTCAAGCCCAGGAGTTGGGGTTGCGCGGCCGAGAAAGACACGCCGAATTGGGTGAGCAATAGCAGGCCCACGGCTAAGAAGACGGCTAATAGAATGATCAATGGACGATATTTCATAAATAACTCCTGAGCTGACAGACGAATCAAAGTAGGTTGTGTTTCAGACTAAAACTTGCCAGAGCGGTGTGTTTCAGCCGCGCGTTGACACCAATCCAAGCGATCATTTGGGAACAATTACTTCATGTTAGCAGAAGTGGGTCAGGATTGCAATGAAGGCGCAAGGCTTGTGAGGAAGGGTACAATATGGGCATGAATGTACCTATGATCTCTGAACCGTCGGTCAGTCGTCGGCGCGGGCCGGCGGGCGATACGGTGATTACAACGTTTAATTTGTGGAACTTATTGGAGATTTCGGCCGAAACCACTTCCCTCGCCGCTCCAGCCCAGGCCATTCATCTGACCAAGCTTGCCCTGGCCTTACGCCTGGAACTGGCCCTGCCGCATATTCTGATTGTGCAAGAAGTCGGCAGCCGGCGCCTGCTGCAAGCCCTGGCTGACCGTGTCAACGCCGCCGCCGAGGTAGATTATGCCGCTTTCTGCCTGCCCACCAGTGATCGGCGCGGCATTCATCCCGGTTTCTTGTGGGATCGGCGGCGTGTGGCTTTGCGCGAAGCTTATCAACTCACCGGCCCGGCGGTGGCTGCCGCCTTTGGGCTGGACAGCCCTTACCCTTGCCGTGAACCATTGGTCGGTCAGTTTTACCTGCATGGCCGCGAGCTAACCATCCTGGCGAATCATTTCAAAAGCGATTATGTGGGGGAAGTGGCGGATGTGGTCGAGCGCGAACGCTTGCGGCGACAAAGCCACACCCAACGCCTGGCGCAGGCGCGGGTCGTGCGTGACTGGGCCACTGCTCGCCTGGCGGCCGATCCACACGCCTGGCTTCTGGTGGCCGGCGACCTGAATACGACTTGGTGCGATCCGGGCACACCCTGCGCGGATTGCCCGCTGTGTTTGTTAGAAGGGCAGGGGGAGGAGCCGCCGCTGACCAACCTGTTGCGACGCCAGGGTGACTTTGAGAATTACACCTTTGTGCGCGAGAGTGGGCCGGTGACGCTGGATCATATGCTGGTCAGTCCGGCCTTGCTGGCGCGCTGGGTGGGGGCGGATGTACTGCATTTCAACGCCGGCTTGGGCGACATCTGGCGCGATGATCCGCGCACTGTTTTGCGCGCCTCCGATCATGACCCGTTGGAGGCGCGCTTTGTTTTTGACGGCTGAAGGCTGGGTGAGCGCAAGGGGAGGGGATTCGGCCGAATCCCTTCCCTTCTTTTACCCCTAGCCTACCACGACCCGCTATAGCGCTGTTCCTGCCATACATTGGCTTCGTTGTTATAACCGTTGCGCTCCCAGAAGCCGGGTTGATCATCGGCGCGGAACTCCAGCGCGCGCAACCATTTCCCCCCTTTCCAGAAATATTTGTCGTCGGCCTGTTGACCGGGGATCACCCCGGCCACGCCGCGTAGAGGATAGCCGTGATCCGGCTCCAACGGTTGGCCGTCGTAATGCGTCGCCAGGATGAAGCCGTCTTGTAGCACAAATCCCAGGGAGGTGTTGGTCGTATAGCCATATTCGCAATGCTGGACGACATAACGCGCTTCCGGCTTGAGCCGAATGAAGCCTTGGTCAATCAACGTCTTGACCGAAACCCCTTCCCAGACAGTGTCAAATTTAGACCAGCGCGTGACGCAATGGATATCCATCACCACACGGGTGCGCGGAAGTTGGCTAAACGCCTCCCACGTCCAGCGTTTTTCTTCTTCCACCAGGCCAAAGATGCGGAAATCCCATGCCTTCAAGTTGGCGCGAGGCACAGGGCCGTAATGCAAAACAGGGAACTTGATGGTCACGGATTGGCCTGGCGGCAGGCGACCTTCGGAAATGACCCGGCGCTCCAGGTCGCGGCGTTCACGTTGCGATTCAAACATAGTCGGTTTTCCTCTCTTGTTAGTTCTCGATCAGAGGGCTGCGCATGGGTCACCAGCGCAGCTAGACGCCCTTCAAATGTTCACGAATGAGCAAAGCGGCCGTCGCGCCTTCGCCGGTTGCGCTGGCAACCTGCTTGGTGCTGCCGGCGCGTACATCGCCGGCGGCAAAAATGCCCGGCGCGCTCGTCTCCAGCAGACCTGGACGGCTTTCGGCCGAAATCAGCTTTGCATGCGCCAGATCATGCCCGGTCAGAATGAAGCCGTAGCGATCCAGAGCCACGCCGCTATCACTGAGGAAGCCTGTATTGGGCGCCAGACCGATGAAAATAAAGGCGCCGTTGACGGCCAGCAGCTCTGTCGTCCCGGTCTGGTTGTTATGCAGGCGCAACTGCTTGAGTTTGGACTCCGCTCCCTCAAAGGCCTGCACCTCGGTGTTGAAGCGCGCCTCAATCTTAGGATGCGTCAACACCTTTTCCTGAATGACCTGGCTGGCTGTCAGGCCCGCGCCGCGCACCAGCAGCGTCACCTTATTGGCGAACTTGGTCAGGAAAAGGCTCTCTTCGGCGGCGCTATTGCCCCCGCCGATGACCGCCACCGCCTGCCCTTTGTAGAAAGGCCCGTCGCAGGTGGCGCAGAAATGAACGCCGGCGCCGATATAGTCGCTCTCGCCCGGCGCGTCGAGCCGCTTATAGCGGCTGCCGGTGGCAATGAGCAGCGCCGAGGCGCTGTATTCGCTGCCGTCGGCGGTGCTCACGCAATGATAATTGTCGTGGCTGTGCAGGCCGGTTACTTCCTGAGCTTGCAGCAGCTCTACACCGAAGCGTTCCGCCTGTTGGCGTAGCCGTTCGGCAAATTCGATGCCTAGAATGCCTTCGGGGAAGCCCGGCATATTGTCCAGCCGCTCGGTGGCGGCTGTCTGACCGCCTAATGCGGCGCGTTCGATGACGAGCGTATCAATGCCTTCGCGCGCGGTGTAGAGGGCCGCCGTCAATCCGGCTGGGCCGCCGCCGAGGATGATCAAATCATAATGATGGCGGTCGGCGGTGGTTTTGAGGCCCAATTTGGCGGCCATCTCGGCATTGCTGGGCTCAACCAGGAATGATCCATCGTTGAAGACAATGGTGGGGATAATGCGTTTGCCGTTGTTTTTCTCAATGACGAATTGCTCGGCGGCCGAGTCTTGTTCGATATCCACCCAACGATAGGGAATCTGATGTTCGCCCAGGAATTGTTTGCTGCGACGACAATCAGGACACCAATAAGCTCCATAGACGGTGATTTGCGGTTCAGACATAGCGGTTTGCTCCGGTAGATGCGCGTCTCAGCCTTGTGGCGGCGTGTGATAGATTTCGGCCGAAACCACAGCGGCAGAATGGCTTAACTTGCGTCGAGCGCCTATAGGTCGGCCACCGCCGGGATCACCTCGCGGCCGAATATCTCCAGCGGCGTGATGCTCGCCACATTCGGCATATTGAAAATCGCGTGTTGAATGCCCAGACTCGCCAATTCACGACAACGCGCCGTCACATCCGCCGCGCTCATCTTCCCTTCCGCCAGGTTCACTGTGTCCAGACTGGTTTTTTCGATGGCCTCATACGGCCGCCCTACCGCCTCGCAATGGCGTTTGAGCGTATCCAACTTGGCTGTCACCACCTCGCGCCCGGCGCGGGCAAACAGATTGCAGGCGTCGGCATATTGCGCCACCAGGCGCAGCGTTTTGTTTTCGCCCATGCCGCCGATGAGAATGGGCGGGTGAGGCCGGCTGAGAGGGAGCGGGCGGCACAGCGGCTCGGCGAGTTGGTAATGTTGGCCGACATACGGGGCGGTGTTGCCCGACCACATCTGGTGGGCAATTTGCAGCGCCTCTTCCAATTGCTCAAAACGCGTCTTCAGCGGCGGGAAGGGGAAGCCTAGCCCGCGCGCTTCGCGTTCATACCAGCCGGCGCCGATGCCCAGATAGGCGCGTCCGCCGGAGAGAACGTCCAGATTGGTGGCTTGCTTGATCAGAAAACCGGGGTGGCGATAAATGACGCCGGTCACTAATGTGCCCAGGCGCATACGGCTGGTGAAGCCGGCCAGGTAGGTGAGGGCGCTATACCCTTCCAACATAGGTTCT